>NZ_JAKEDR010000219.1 GCF_023653455.1 Paraclostridium ghonii | reverse complement strand
GTAAATAATAAGTTACCTGAGAGCATACAATTATGTCTGAAAAATGGTTGTCTAGTAGGAGATACTTTAGTAAAAACAAAAGACGGTTTAAAATTTATAAAAGAAATAAAAGTAGGAGATTTAGTATTAAGTAAGAATGAAGAAACTGGATTAACAGAGTATAAGAAAGTTACAGAGATACATAAAAATAGTACATATGAAAGTTGCATAATAAAGACTGAAAATAGTATAATAGAAGGTACAACAGGACACTTATTTATGATAAAAGATAAGTGGTGGACACCTGCATTAGATATAAAAGAAAATGATTATATAGAACTATCTAATGGAAGTTATGAGAAGATAATTGAAATAGAATATAAAAGTAGAGAGTACCCAATTAATACATATAACTTAACTGTAGAAGATAATCATAACTATTATACAGGAAAAAATGAAGTATTAACCCATAATATGGGAAGAAAGATTAATTGTAAGCTAGCTGAGGATATAAGCAAACCTATTGGCAGATTAAACATGTCGGGAAAAACTCACCCTGTATCTGGAGTGAAATTTGATATTGATGGGTTTCCTATATTTAAGTCAGAGTACAACATAAATCTTGATTCAGTAGATTATTTAAAGTCAAGGGGTACTCATTTTAATAGAGCAAGTAAGTCGTTGTATAGTGAAATACAAAATAATGCTGAATTAACAAGTAAGTTTACTCAAAAAGAAATTGAAATTTTAAAAGAAGGTGGGGTTCCTAAGAGATTTACATGGCATCATAATCAAGAGCCAGGTTTAATGCAGTTAGTTGATAGAATTGCGCATAGAAAAACTGGACATGATGGAGGTTTTAGTATATGGTGACCGGGAAATAAGTAAGGAGGGAGAAAAAAATGAGTAAAAATCTTAGATGGATATGTGAAAATGATAACGTTAAAATGGAAACTATTTTAAAAGTAGAAAATATGTTTGATGTAAAGTTTCCTAAAGATTATATTGAAATAGTAATGAAGAATGATGGTGGATATCCTAATCCAAACAGATTTGATTTGAATGGGAATGAGGAAGTATTTAATAATCTATTGAGCTTTGACAAAGAAGATTGTAGCAATATAATAGATAATTATAATGATGTAAAGAATAGATTAATAGAAAAAATAATTCCATTTGCAGAAGACCCATTTGGGAATTTGATATGCTTTGATTACAGAAATAATGAACATCCAGTAATAGTATTTTGGGAACATGAAAAAGCATTTAATGATAAGGAGTTAGCTATATCTTACTTGTGTAATTCTTTTACTGAGCTACTATTAATATTGCATGAGTCCAATGAATAATGATTTAAAATTTATAGCAAATAAACTCTATTAAAAAAAACATATATTATTGTATAGCACTCCAATTGTTGAACCAAAATTCTGACGATTGGGGTGTTTTCACATAGTAAAATATGATCATAATTTAAAATTAAAAAAAGTGCTTATTATATCATGTGGAAACAATATTGATTTAGAAACTTCTACAGAAATAGTATTAAACTTAATTAACAATGAAAGTAGATTGCCAATTCCAATTAGATTAGCTGATTTAGAAACACATATCAGTAGAAGGGAATTAAGGTAACTATAAAATTATTCATAAAAAGAATAAATATTAATAACTATGTAAGTCGTATAGTTATAAGAAATTAATATTTTAGGGAGTGTAAAATAAAGTGTGTAAGTAGAAAATGTAAAATTTTCTACTTACACACTTTTTATTTGAAGAAATATGTTAGTAAGTAAGCGTTAATGAGGTTCTTTTCAAAGTTCTTGGATTTACATATGAAAATGTAGTGTAAGAATCAAATAATTGATGACTAAAACAAATAATTTTATATTGATAAATAAAGCTAATACTTTATAAGGTAAATTTTTACTATGATACATATATCATTTAAAGTAAAATATAAAGTGGATAATGGAAGATGGATTAAAGAGACATTTAAAGGAGTAAAGATAAACTATGATTGAAGAAATTAAATTAACTAAATATTACAGTGCGATAGCTGAAAAACTGGATGAAATTATACCTGTTAAATGGGATAAGATATCAATGTATGCAGAAGAAGTTGGAGATGTAAATTCAGTAAGCGTCTATTATTATACAAATAACGGTATGGAATTACATCATAGTGGAGATATTCCAAACGAATGTAATATAGATGAGGATATTTATGATTCTTTGACAGATGAATTAATAGATATAAATAAGAAGTTATGGTTAGAGTTTAAGAATGCAGAGGAACCTACATGGTGTTCACTGACTTTTAATTTAGATTGTCACTGGAAGTTTCAAGTTAAATTTGCTTATGAAAGAGATAATGAAATAGGAAGATTAGAAAGAGAGATACGATGGGCATATAATGAATTAGGTGCTATACCTAAAGACGAATATGAAAAAGAATTGTTAGAAGAGTATTTAGAAGAACGAAGAAAAAGCATATAAAACTAAATAATGTGGGGGAGTAGCCAATTTCGAACATAAGTTAAAAGAAAAGGTAGTTTAAATAAAATATCGATACTTCAATGGTATAGATATTTTTCCGATAAGTGTTAAGGTATAAAAATTTTTCTAATAGCTAAAGTAATACATTTAAGTTATTAAGTACTTTGTAAGTAATAAACACTGACACCTTTAAGGAGTAAGTAAATCAAGGGTAAGAGGCATATGTCAACTGATAAGCTAAGAACCCTATGCTTAGTCAACGTAAAAGTTAATGGAATTCATAACAATAATATATTTAAGATAACGGATAAAATATAAGTGTTTAAAAACTAATATACCAATATATGTAAAAAATATTGAAATGTCATTACGTTTTTAGTAGACTATTAACTGTAGAATATATTTGAAAATATATAACTCAAGAGAGAAGCGAAGTTAAGAGAACAAGATTTAGTACAAGTGTTGATAAAAAATTACTAGAATCATTAGATGATCTATATAAAACTACAATGATTCCAAAATCTAAATTAATAGATTTATCACTAGAAATGCTATTATAAAAATATAATGAAGAAAATAGTAAATAATTAGCATTAAAAAATATATTAGAGGGAGTAAGAATATTATGGATTTTGTAGATAGAATAAAACAATTTTCAAAAAGAATAGATATGGTAAAAGAGCGTTTAGCAACAGAAGAAGCTACTAAAACTGCTTTAATAATGCCATTTTTCAATTTATTAGATTATGATGTATTTAATCCTATAGAGTTTGTACCAGAATTTGTAGCAGATGTAGGAATTAAGAAGGGTGAAAAAGTAGATTATGCTATAATAAATGATGGTAAACCAGTTATATTAATAGAGGCTAAACCTGTAGATGATGATTTAACTAAGCATGATGCACAGTTATTTAGATATTTTACTGGTACAGAAGCAAAATTTGCAGTATTAACAAATGGAATTATATATAAATTCTTTACAGATTTAGAAGAGCCAAATAAGATGGACGAAAAACCATTTTTAGAGGTTGATTTATTGGATTTAAATGATACAAAAGTAACAGAGTTAAAGAAATTTACAAAAGATAATTTTGATATAGATACTATATTCAATACTGCATCTGAGTTAAAGTATACAAATCTTATAAAGAAGCGATTAACTGAACAACTCAACTATCCAACAGATGAATTTGTTAGATTTATAATAGGTGATTTTTATTCTGGTGTAAAAACATCTAATGTTGTTGAAAAGTTTAGACCCATAGTTAAAAAGTCAATGCAACAGTTTGTAAATGATTTTATGAATGATAAGATAAAAACCATATTAAATAATAATGAAGAAGAGTCTACAGAAGCGATAATTACAACAGAAGAAGAAGTTGTTGTTGAAAAAATAAGTATAGATGAAAATTCAGGAAGTAAAGTAGTTACAACAGAAGAAGAGATAGAAGGGTTTAATATCGTTAGAAGTATACTGTCAGAAGTTGTTAGTCCAGAATATATAGGTTATAAAGATGTTGAAAGATATTGTGGAATATTATATCAAAACAATACAAGAAAATGGGTATGTAGACTATACTTTAACTCTTCTAAAAAGAGCATAACAATATCAGATGAAAATAAAAAAGAGATTAGATACTATATAGAAAATATAAGTGATATAT
>NZ_JAKEDR010000218.1 GCF_023653455.1 Paraclostridium ghonii | reverse complement strand
CATTATAATAGACTTTATAAGAAATAGAAAAAATAGATAAAAATATTATTTTAAAGAAATGTAAAATATATGGTGAATATTATTTGTTATTATTATATAATGTATTTAGAATATTAAAAATATAAAATTAAATAATAAGTATTAGGTGTTAATAGAGACTTAATAGGGAATTAGATGAAAAGTCTAAGCTACCCCAGTAACCGTAAAACTGACGAAATCTAAGTATCCACTGAGAAATTGGGAAGGATAGAGAGTAGGATGAAGTTAAGCCGGGATACCTGCCAATACTTGAAGCTAATTATCTTCTGAGGGTTAGATTAAAAGCTGTAATATTTGAAATAAACTAAGGCATACTCTCGTAGTATGTCTTTTTTACGCTTAAGGAAATTACGCTTACAAAAAAACTGTGGATAATTTGTGAAACTTAGTTATATCAATTACTATGTTTTTAGCGTAAAAAAGGATTTTGAGCAACGGACGAAGTCGTTTGAGTAACGGGACACGAGCTTGCCGAGTGGACGTTGACGACATGAAATTTGAGCGACATAAAGTGGTTCGCAGATGTAGTCGCTCAAGCGAAGCGAATTTTTTATTTTTATAGAAAGTTAAATATTTTACGAAAGAATTCTCTCAAAGGAATTATACAAAAAATATAGAAATACATATAAATATGAAAAAGAAAATAGAAAGGGGTGAAAATATGTCAAAATATTTAGCGTATCCATTTTTGTATGATAAAGCAGAAGATTTAAAATGTGATTATGAAATATTTACAGATGAAATATCAAGTACAATAGGTTTATTAAGATCTTTTTTAAAAGATGAAAGTTTAAAGATAGAGCTAAGTAAAATAAATGAGATTGTGTATCATATGAATGCATCACTTAGAACTTTTGTAAGTGTAACAGGTGATGAACTAAAATGGGTAGAGTCTAGAACTTTATTGTATCAAGAAGAAATAAAAGGTATAATTGATAAATTTGTTTTACCACAAGGTGGAGTTTGTGGAAGTTATGCTCATATTATAAGAACAAAGTTTAAAGCTTTAGTAAGGTTATTACATAGATATAAGGAAAATGGAAATGAAGTAGATGAACTATTATTTGATTTTGCGAATCTATTATCTGGGTATTTCTTTACATTAGCTATAAAGCTTAATAAAGATGAAGGAACACAAGAAACTGAATTTATAAGTAGAAATTATAAGTAAGGAGAAAAGAAATGAAAAAAAGAATTTTAGCATTAGTAACGGCTATGTTAGTAGTTATGTTGGGGGTAGTTGGATGTAGCCCAAAACAAACTGTAGTAAAAGATAGAGAGGGAAATGATTTTAATGTTCCTAAAAAGTTAGAAAGAATAATATCAACAGCTCCATCTAACACAGAAATATTAGTTGAGTTAGGGCTTGCAGATAAGTTAGTAGCAGTAGATAAATACTCTGCTGATATACCAGGGTTACCAAAAGATATAAAAATAATAGATTTTGCAAATCCAGATGCTGAGGCTATAGTATCTTTAGAACCTGATATGATTATAGCATCAGGACATAATAAAACTGGAAACAGTGAGGATCCATTTAAAGTATCTAAAGAAGCTGGTATAAGTGTTGCATATATACCAAGTAGTGATAGTATACAAGGAATATATGATGACATAATGTT
This sequence comes from Paraclostridium ghonii, assembly GCF_023653455.1. Taxonomy (GTDB): domain Bacteria; phylum Bacillota; class Clostridia; order Peptostreptococcales; family Peptostreptococcaceae; genus Paraclostridium; species Paraclostridium ghonii. Next base: position 2,556 of record NZ_JAKEDR010000218.1, on the reverse strand, counting down.
TATAGCTGATATAACAGGAACGAAAGAAAAAGGACAAGAGATTGTTGATAATATGAAATCTCAAGTTAATGAAATATCTAAAATAGGAAAAACAATAAAAGACAAAAAGAAAGTTTACTTTGAAATAGGACCAGCACCAAATCTATATAGTTTTGGAAATGGAACGTTCTTAAATGAAATGATTGAGTTAGTAGGCGGAGAAAATATATTTGCAGACCAAAAGGGTTGGATATCTCCTAGTGCAGAATCAGTTATAGAAAAAAATCCAGATGTAATAATAACTAATGTAAATTATGTTCAAGATGCAGTAAAAGATATAAAAGATCGTGAAGGTTGGGAAAATATAAATGCAGTAAAAAATGGACAAGTATACTTAGTTGATACTAATGCCTCTTCAAGACCATCTCAAAATGTAGTAAAAGCATTAAAACAAATTGCAGAGTATATAAATCCAGATGCATATGCAAAACAAAAATAAAACTTTAGCGATATTATCAATACCACTAGTGTTTTTAATAATTAGTATTGGAACTTCTATAGGAAGTTCCAATATTCATATACTAGATACTATGAATATAATACTGAATAAGACGATACATGTACCTCTAAGAGAAGATATAAATCCAAAAGATATATCTATAATATGGTCGCTTAGGCTTCCTAGAGTATTGCTAGCTTTTATGGTTGGAGGATGCTTAGCAGTTAGTGGAGCAGTAGTTCAGTCAATACTTAAAAATGAATTGGCATCTCCATATACTTTAGGTGTATCATCAGGAGCTTCATTAGGAGCAGGATTAGTTATAGTACTTGGAATATCTATACCATTTCTTGGGCAATTAACATTGCCATTAGTAGGATTTTTATGTGGATTATTGACTGTATATGGAGTTATAGTTTTTTCTTCCAAAATAGATAAAACTATGTCTAATAATACTATTATACTAGCAGGTATGGTTTTTTCGCTTTTTGTAAATGCATTACTAACAACACTTACAGCGCTTTTTAGTGAAGATATAAAAAGTATAAGTCTTTGGCAAATGGGAAGCTTCTCTATGAAGGGATGGTCATATGTAAAAGTTTTAATTCCATTTTTACTTGTAGGTATTATTGGTATTTTAAAATACACAAAGGAAATGGATATATTAACATTTGGAGAAGAACAGGCAAAGGCAGTAGGTGTAGACACCAATAAAGTTAAAAAATATCTATTTATACACTCAGCTATTCTAACAGGAAGTGCGGTAGCATTAAGTGGAACAATAGGTTTTGTAGATTTAATAGCACCACATATGGTTAGGAGAGTATTTGGATCAAAACATAAATATGTAATACCTATGTCTTTTGTATTTGGAGGATCTTTAATGGTTATAACCGATTTAATTGCTAGAACTATCATATCTCCAGCAGAACTTCCAGTTGGGGCAATTACAGCCATTATAGGGGCACCATTCTTTGCATATGTGTACTTTAGCAAAGGAAAGAAGTGATGACATGTTAGAAGTAAAAAATCTTTATTGCGGATATGAAGGAATTGATATTATAAAAAATATTAACTTTAAGGTTGAAAGAGGAAAAAATCTTTGTATAGTAGGACCAAATGGATGTGGGAAAAGTACTCTGTTAAAATCTATAGCCAATATAATATCTTACAAGGGAAGTATAACTATAGATGGTATGGAAGTTTGTAACTTTTCAAGAAAAAATCTAGCTAAGAAAGTAGGTCTTATGAGTCAAATAACTCAAATCTATTTTCCTTACACTATATATGAAACTGTATCACTTGGTAGATATGCACATTCAAATGGAGTTTTTAATTCTTTAAATAAAGAAGATAAAAGAATTGTATTAGAATCTATTGATAAAGTGGGGTTATCTCATATAAAAGACAAGCATATAAATGAATTAAGTGGTGGACAGTTACAAAGAGTGTTTTTAGCACGAACATTTGCTCAAAACCCAGAAGTTATATTACTAGATGAGCCTACAAATCATCTTGATTTAAAGTATCAAATAGAATTATTAGAACATTTATCTAGTTGGGCAAAAGACAATGATAAAATTGTTATAGGTGTATTGCATGATTTAAATCTAGTTCACTATTTTAGTGATTCAGTTTGTTTATTAAATCATGGAGAAATAGTATGTTATGGGAATTCAGAAGAAGTTTTCAATGGAGATTATTTAAAAGATGTTTATAATATAGATATAAAAGAATTTATGTTAAAAGTTTTAGATAAGTGGAAATAGAAATAAAAAGCTTTAGGAGTTTTTATAAACTGCTAAAGCTTTTTTACTGGTATAACTATTTTAGTTATATAATCTTTTGAACTGTAAGATGTTAGACTGTCTAAGATACCGTATTCAAAAGATGGACCAATCATTTCATATCCATTTTTATTTATAGTATCTATAAGTAGTTCATAAGTTTTTCCTATATCTTTATATTCTCCTTTATGAAGTGTTATGGCGTAAAGACACTTATGTTTTTTAAAAATATTATCTGCATTTAATTTATTGTTAAGTGGAAAAAATACAGAGTGTGCAGTTGTATATTTT
>NZ_JAKEDR010000217.1 GCF_023653455.1 Paraclostridium ghonii | reverse complement strand
AGATAAATATTTTATAGATGGGATAAAGAGTTCAATTTTTTTAAAGGAAATTATTATATTTTTATCTAATATATGTAAAGCTACAAATAAATCGCTTATATGTGAAGGGGTAGAGCATGTATATCAAAGAGATTTTATAAAAAATATTAAAAATGAAAAGTTATACATACAAGGATATTACTATTCTAAACCAATGAGCATAGAGAATATAAGCAAAATAAATATTGATTAATATATATTAATGATTTATAATTAGATAAACTGATTATAATACCTGTATAAATTTGACAATAAGGGTCAAGAGTTTCTACCAAATCACCGTAAATGATTTGACTACAGGAAGTTTGTTTATTATTTTTATAGTAAATATAACTCCTGTCTTTTTAGACAGGAGTTTTTTTAAACTTTCTCAACAGTATTTGTGCAGGAGACTACAATTTGGAGGCATATTTATGGAAAAGTTAAAAGAAAAGATATTAACTGAAGGAAGAATTTCAGGTAATGATATATTAAAAGTAGATAGTTTTTTAAATCATCAATTAGACGTAGCATTTTTAAATGAAATAGGTAAAGAATTCGCTAAAAGATTTGCAGGCAAAAAAATTGATAAAATACTTACAATAGAAGCTTCAGGGATAGCTATAGCATCTATAGCATCTCAACATTTTGGAAATGTACCTGTTGTATTTGCAAAAAAAGTTGAATCTAAAAATTTAGATAAAGATGTATATGAAGCTGAAGTTTATTCATTTACGAAAGCTAAAAATTATACTATAAGAGTTTCAAAAAAATATTTAAACAAAGATGAGAATGTATTGGTTTTAGATGATTTTTTAGCAAATGGAAGAGCTGCTATAGGATTAAATGAATTAGTTGAACAAGCTCAAGCTAATTTAGTTGGGGTTGGAATTGTTATAGAAAAAGGATTCCAAGATGGGTCTAAACTTTTAGAAGAAAATAATATAAATTTACAGTCTTTAGTAGTTCTAGATTCTATACAAAATGGACTAATAAGATTTAAATAAAAAAACTGGTTTTTAACCAGTTTTTTTATTGTGTATTAATTTGTAGAAAAAAATAGATAATAATTTCTGTTAAATGGTCAAAAAATATTATATAATTTAAATATAGGTAAAAAATGGAAATTTAAAGGGGGCAATTCCCATATGAGGATAAAGATAAAACTGGTAATTGGGATTACCTTAGTTTTTATATTTTTGGGGTTAGGTTATATAATTGTGAATACAACTATAAGATATCAACAAGAATTTGGTAGTATTTCATATATTTATACTAAAAAAGAGGTAAATAGTGAAGAAAAATTTGCATTGTATTAAAACAAACTGCATAAGCAGTTTTTTTTATGGGAGCTATAAAAAATATATTTACATTTATTTTAATTTTTTAAATATGTTACTTTTTTGAAATAGTTGTTACGAAGCTGTAATACACACAAGGGGTTAAGTGGAGTATAATATACGTAGAATAAAAAGTGACATTAAGTGACAGTAAGGGGGAAGTTATGAAAAAAAATAACAATATTTTTTCGGGTTCTAACAAAAATAAGAATCGGGGAAAACTAAATATTAAAAAAGCTTTTTTACTAATGGTAGTGTGTTTAGTAGCTTTTGGATCATTTAATAAAGTTAAAGCTTACGTGGGAGAAACTATAAAAGAAAAGCAAGAACAAAAAGTTGCAGAGCAAAAAAGACTTGCGGCAGAAGAGCAAAAACGTAAAGAAGAAGAAGAAGCTAAGAAGAAAATGGTGGGAGTTAAACATGGAGCAGAAGATTATAGCTACAGTGCTCAAAAAATAGCAGAAAAATTAAAAAGCGGAGACTATTCAAACAATGGAGAAAAAGTAGTATTTTTAACTTTTGATGATGGAACATCAACTACAGTTACTCCAGAAATATTGAAAGTGTTAAAAGATGAAGGCGTTAAGGCTACATTTTTTGTGACTGGATCTAATATAGAAAGTGGAGGTAAACCTGCACAAGATTTATTAAAACAACAATTTGAAGAAGGACATGCAATAGCTAATCATTCATATAGTCATGATTATAAGAAATTGTATCCAAATAGAAAATTAGATTTAGAAGCTTTTAAAGCTGACTTCAAAAAGACGGATGATGTATTAAAAAGAATTTTAGGGCCGAATTTCTCAACAGAAGTTATAAGATGTCCAGGAGGACATATGTCATGGAAAGGTATGGAACCTTTAGATGAATATATGGCTGCTAACAATATGGCAGCAATAGACTGGAATGCATTAAGTGGAGATGCTGAAGGGAAAAAGAAATCCCCTGAAGAGTTATACAACTATGCAGTTAAAACTTCTCAAGGAAAAGAAATGGTTGTTATCTTAATGCATGATACTTATGGTAAAGAAAATACTGCAAAAGCTCTTCCTCAAATAATAAAATACTATAAAGATAATGGATATGAATTTAAAGTATTAGTATAGTAGAAAATAGATCGTTATTTATATAATTGTTTTCTAAGTGCAAATCATATAAAAATGATTTAAGTTCTGGGTTAACAACTATATACATAACTTTACATAAGAGATTATGAGAAAAAGAAAAGGATAAGGATGTAGATTTTATGCACATCCCTATCCTTTTCTTTTTCTATTATTTAAAAATTACTAAATCTTACAAACTGCATTAAATAGTACTTTATCGATACTGTCATTTATAACCAAATCAGCTTTATTATCAGCTTGGGTAATACTTTTATTTACAACAACTAAGTTTTTACCTTTGAAATAGTCGATAAGTCCAGCTGCTGGATAAACAATAAGAGATGTTCCTCCTATAATCAAAGTATCAGCTTTAGATATAGCGTCAATAGAACCTTTTATAATAGACTCATCTAAACCTTCCTCATAAAGAACTACATCCGGTTTAACTGTATGACCGCACTTAGTACAAGTTGGAACATCTTTAGATTTTAGAATAAAATTAGCATCATAAAATTCGTTGCAATTAACACAATAATTTCTATGTACACAACCGTGAAGTTCAAAAACTTTTTTACTACCAGCCATTTGATGAAGAGCATCTATATTTTGAGTAACTATGGCATTAAGCTTGCCCATTTCTTCAAGTTTAGCTAAAGCAATATGCGCATTATTAGGTTTTGCATTTGGGTATATAAGTTTTTGTTTATAAAAATTAAAAAACTCTTTAGGGTATTTTAAATAAAAAGAATGAGAAACCAGTTGTTCTGGAGTAAATGTAATGTTTAATTTTTCATTAAACAAACCATTAGAACTCCTAAAGTCAGGTATATTAGAAGCTGTTGAAACTCCAGCACCACCAAAGAAAACTATATTTTTACTTTCTTTTAAAATTTCAGTTAATTTTTCTATTTTATTTGACATTAAATCATCTCCGTTTTAATTTATAGGACTATTATATCATAACCATATAGCATTTCAATTATATATAATATATTGACAATATATCGAGATGCGATATATAATATATCGTAGAACGATATATTAGAGAGGAGTTATATAATGATAATACCTATAACAGAATCAACTTATTATATTCTATTGGCAGCGTTAAAGCCCAATCATGGTTATGGAATTATTCAAAAGGTACAAGAATTAACCAATGAAAGAGTATTATTAGGGCCAGGAACTTTATATGGTGCTATAAATAAATTATTAGAAAAAGACTGGATTAAGTTATATAGTGAAGAAAAGGGGTCAAGAAAAAAGAAGGAATATGTAATTACTGATTTAGGATTAAAAGTTTTAGGGGATGAAATAAAACGATTAGAAGAACTTGTAGAAAATGGGAAAAGGGAGATAGAGAAAAATGATTAAGTTTAGATGGTATTATGATAAAGACTTAGAAGAAAAATTTTTAAATGACATGGTATCAAAAGGATATGCAATGACAAAATTTTTCCAAGTAGTTTATTGGTTTGAAAAGTGTAAACGAGGAGAATATACTTATAAAATTGACTTAGTTAATGATAAAGATAAAAATCAGAAAAAAGAGTATTACGATCTGATTCGTGAAACTAGAGGAGAGATTGTTCAAACATGGGCTGGATGGGTATTTTTAAGAAAAAAAGGAGAATTTGAGTTATATACAGATAATGAAAGTAAAATAGAACAATATAATAAAATAAAAGATATGAGTCTAATTTTAGCATTAGCGCAACTTATGGCTATTTTAACTCAATTGATTATTTATTCAAATATTAATATAAAAATTATGCTTATTATTTCAAATATTATAATTTTTACATGTACTTTTTTAGGTGCTTTATTATTG
>NZ_JAKEDR010000216.1 GCF_023653455.1 Paraclostridium ghonii | reverse complement strand
TCTGAATTTGAAATATAGGGGGTGGTTATATGTACGAAGAAAGTTTAGATAATATTAAAGTTAGAATGTTGGATGATTTAGGAACTGACTTAGACAAAAGAGAAGGTTCTTTTGTGAATGATATGTATGCCCCTATTTCGGTTGAACTAGCTAAAGCATATATGGAAATGGATAACGTACACTCTATAATGTTTGTTAACAATGCTTATGGTGAGGATTTAGATAATAAGGCTAATGAATTTGGCGTATTCAGAAAGTTAGGAGATAGAGCAAAGGGTACTGTAAAATTCAAAGGGATTGATAATACTTTGATACCTCGCAATATGGAAGTTTTTACTGATGGTGGATACAAATATATTACCATAAGCCAAGATTATATAAAAAATGGATATGCTGATATTGAAGTTGAAGCTGATTTAGTTGGAGAACAGTACAACATTGAAGCTAATACAAAATGGCAATTGCCCATCGATATATATGTAAATGAGCTAGTAAACGATAATGCATTTACTAATGGATTAGATATTGAAAATGATGAAGAGTTTAGAATAAGGTTCTTTGATGTTGTTAGGAATCCCCGTACAAGTGGAAACGCTAATGATTATGAGTTTTGGTGTAAGGAAATCAATGGAGTTTCTAACGCAGAAGTATATCCCTTATGGAAAGGTAACGGAACTGTAAAAGTCGTTGTGAGTGGAGAAGGTAGAAAGCCAATAAGTACTGAAACTTTGCAAGCTTGTATTTCTCATATAAAACAAAAACATCCAATCGGTGCTAATGTAACTATTGTAACTACTACATTATTTGATATAGCTATCGAAACTAATATTACAATAGAGGAATCCTATGATACTGAAACGGTTAAAAAAGCAGTAGAAGCATCTATAAGAGATTATATACATTTATGTATAGGTAAGATATACAAAAACAAGTTAGGAGCTAAAATATTAAACGTAGAGGGCGTTGTTGATTATACTGTTTTAACTATAAATAATAAAACTGATTCAATAATCCCTATACCTATAGATAGTTATTGTAATATATCAAGTGTGGCTATAGAGGTAGGTGTTTAAAATGAGTAGTATGTTATTTAATAAATTACCTCAAGTTTATCAAAGCTCAAAAGAAGTGGAATCGATACAAGATTCTATAGATAGTGAAAGAATTGTATTAGTAAATAAATTAAAAGACTTTAGAAACCAAGTATTTGTCAATACCTCTACTTGGTCACTTTTTATGTGGGAAGATATGTTAGCTATAAAAACAGATTTAAGCTTATCTAACGCTGAAAGACGAGAGAATATAATAGCTAAAATTAGAGGTGGAAAAGTTTGCAATAAGGCTAACTTAAAGGAGCTATGTAAAGCTTATAGTAGCGGCAATGTAGACGTAATAGAAATCTTTGACGAATACTCATTCATAATAAAATTCATAGATGAAACTTCCCCCTCGAATATAAAAGGATTAGAAAAAGCTATTAATGAAATGAAACCTGCACATTTAAGTTTTAGTTTTGAATATCTGTATAATATTTGGCGTCAGTACAAAAGTACTCCTTGGGAAGAAATTAAAGTTAAGACTTGGGGAGAAGTAAAAGCAGGTTCGTTTAATGATGAACCTACTATATGTGGTAGAGTTCTTTGTAGTGATGAAACTATTTGTGGGAAAATATAGGGAGGTGATTGAATGCCAACACAAACAACTAATTTAAAATTAACTAAGCCTTCATATACCGATGCGGCTGATATTGCAGTTATAAGTAACAACATGGATATTATAGATACAGAGGTAAATAACAAGTCTGATAAAGGTCATAAACATAGTATGAGTGATATACAAGGACTTAGCTTAGAAGCTAAAAAAGTAACTATAGAGGATTCATTAGGAGTATTTGATTCTACTAATGTAGAGGGTGCTTTAAGTGAGCTTTTTCAATCTGTCAGTAACGGTAAATCTAGCCTCGCCAAAGCCATTACTGACAAGGGCATCCCAGCTAGTGCTAGTGATAGCTTTACAACTTTATCAAATAAAATATCACAAATAATCGCCGAACTTTTAAATATTCCGTTCCCTAATTTTAATATTGGGATAGGGAGTGTAGGAGCTACATTTGATACTTTAGATAATACTTTTAAAGAGTTTCGAATACAAGGTCAAGCGTGGCAAACAAGCAATATATTTAATAACTTGGTAGGTAATACAAATTACAATTTTGAAGCTAAATATGGAGGTAATAGGGTATCTAAGTTATCTTTAATTACACCAAAGGCAAACCAATCTCAACCAAGTAAGCCAGTTGCTAGTAATATCGATGGGGAATCAATCACAATCACGGCTCCTGCAGGTTGTCGCATTAAATTTGCAGGAAGTAATTTTGATTCTCCTAGAACATTTACAGGGTTAGATCCTAATACAATATATGAATTTACAGCATATAAACCTGGTAATGAACAATTAAATGATTCTCCAAATAGCGAAGTATTAAGAGTCCAAACGATTAATAGTCATTACCTATTCAAAGATGGAGTAGGCGAACTTGACAGTTTAATAAAATGGGACTTCCCAGATGCCCCAGAAGGTACTATGGAAATTAGAAATGGTGTTATTAGGCTTAAATCGGCAAACGCTGAAAGAGCTAGTTTCCCAGCTGTAGACTTAATCGATACTAGAAAATACTCTCGTATAGTTTTTGTAGTTAAAAAAGTCATGAATTGTCCTATAGGTGGTTTTTCAGAATTCGGCGAAATTACAGTTAATAATAATGTAAAATTTGTAGAGGATTGTGATAACAAAATTGTTGAGTTTAATGTTTCTTCTTTTGCCAAAAGCAAAATAGAATTAGCAATATGCAATAAACTTCATGATGCTAATAAGCCGAAGCCAATCATGGAAATTTCAGAAATTTATCTAACTAATTAGGGGGTGATTAATTGATAAAATATATAAAAACCTTATGGGAGAACACAATAACTCCTGTAAATGGCAAAAACATGAATAAGATTGAAGATGCATTAGAATATTTGCATGACCTTATAAGGAATGTTCCGGATGAAGAAAATGTAAGAATTTCAAATGAAAAACAAAGGCAGACAAATGAAACAACTAGATCCAACGATGAAATAAAAAGAAATGCTACTTTTGATAATAAAATTAAAGATGTAGACAAAGCAATAAATGATTCAAACGAGAACATAAAAGAAGTTAACAACAAATTTGAAAGCATTACAGCTAGTAAACAACAAGATGCAGAGGTTATAATCTCAAGGGATAGAGAGGTTAGTTTAAATGCTAGACTTAAAAGAGATTTGTATATAGACGATGTTCCTTTGAAGCAAAGAGTTTTAGATTTAGAAGGACTTAAGGAGATGCAAGACTTCGAGTATGAAACAGACAAAGGATATTTAGTTTGTAAAGATACTAAAAACGGAGTTGTTAAGGATTTGAAGTTAAAAGGAAAAACAGTTGTAAATGTATTGCCTAAACTATCAAGGTTAGGTTTTGGAATGGGTGGCGTAGGTGCAGGTATAACAAATAATACAAATGGTGTATTTTCGGGTATTTCAAGTAATGGTAATTACTATGTGTATGATGGCGAAAATATAGCTAAGGTTTTGTATCCAAATAGTCAATATACGGTTAAAGGCTTTATTGAAATAACTTGCACAATAGCAGGAACAATAAATATATTTTACATTAGTCTAGTTGATGGAGTTACCAAAACTAGAGTAATAAAATCATACAAACTTAATATAGGTAAGAACTATATACCTATTAATGAAGTATTTATCACAGATGGTTTATGTAGTGGTACTTGTGGCTTTTATGCTAATAATGTAGGAACTATAAGCGACTTGAAATTTATGTTTATGATGCTTCAAGGTGATGTATTTCAATTAAACATAAATTCATATATTGAAGGCATAGCAAGTGTTGGGAATGGAAATCAAATAGAAGTTTCAAGTGTTAAGAGTGATGGGAATTTATTTGATACAGAAGGATTGCAATATGGAACATATAATGGGAATGCAAATATCGGTACTCATTATAATGACTCTTACACGATAAGAAAAGACCAATATAATAGATTTATAGGGAAACCTATTAGAGTTCCTAATAATTCAAATCTATATTTTAAATGCGGAGATTATCAAATTGCTAGAGCTTTTTTTGATAAAGATTTAAAATATGTGAGAGATGAATCATGGCAATCTAGTCACATTCCAATTCAAACAAAAGAAAATGAATATTATATTTCTTCATATATAAGAAAAGTGGGGGACACGATACTAACTAATGATGACAAAGAATTTATTGAAAACAATGCCATAATTGAAGTTACTAA
>NZ_JAKEDR010000215.1 GCF_023653455.1 Paraclostridium ghonii | reverse complement strand
ATTATAAATTTAATAGAATATAGTAAAAAGAAACAGTTAACTAAAAAACTACTTATTTTATTATTAGCAATAGTTTTAATTCCATTATCAATATTTACTGAAGGCGGAATAGTATTAGTAGCATTTATTATAATAACATATTTATTTAGAGGTAATATGAAAAAACAAATAATAAGTTATTTAATATTATCTGTTTTTTCATTCTTTATAAGTTATGTACCATACCCTACTATGAAGGAAACTATAGATATGCTAATGTTTAACTCAAATTTTCTATTTATATTAGTTATTCCATGTATGCTTTTATACAATGGAGAAAGAGGTTTAAATAATAAATTTAGTAAATACCTATTTTATGTATTCTATCCATTACACTTATGGGCATTAGCTATACTACAGTATGTATTAAAATAATTAGAGTATAAAAATAAAGTAATGATATCATTACTTTATTTTTATATACTAAGGTATTACAAACTATCTGATTTCCAAGGTCGCTGGCGACATAAAGTGGTTCGCCAACATAGTCGCTTAAGCAAAGCTAATTTTTTATGAATATCAAGAATAATTTATTTAAAGTTTATAGGGTGTTTTAACATTGAGTTAACAGTTGATTTAATATAATTTGATTATGGCAATAAGAAAGTTTTAATTCAGAAAATACATTAAGTGTTCATATTAGTGGATTAGAGAAAAACTATAAATTAATCCTAAAGAACCAAAATGCTTAAAGGTGGTGTGGTACGTTGGGTAAAAAATCGAGAAATTATAATATTTTTAAAATAAAAAAATGGAATATGCATTTAGTTATGCATTTAGCACTTTTACTTATATTTTTCTTTATGACACAAGTTGGAGCAGTTTTAATAGGCTTTACGTATTTAGAAGGAAAACTTGAGCTGCAATTTTTTGTTCTAGCTATTTCTAATTTTATTTTTTATAAAGTTATTACAGCTGTAAATTTACTATAGTGAATAGAGAATAAATATAGAGGGTAGCGGATTGTAGCTAGCCATTGACAAGGATTTAGCACACCCTAAAATGCGAATTTAGATGTTCAAATAGATGGAGATTTATACTTTATCCAGGTATAAAATAAAAAAGCTATGTAAAATTTTAAGGAATTTTTACACAACTTTTATTTTTATATATTGATACATTCTTCAAGCTCAACATTATCAATAAGTAATTTAAATTTTAATACAACTTTAAATAAATCTCCATCAATGTCTAGTTCAAGAATTCCATCTTGAATTTGTACTAAATTCTTAGCAATTGAAAGTCCGAGACCACTTCCATTAGTATTTCTCGAAACATCTCCACGAACAAACCTTTCAAGCAGTTCATCAGGAGGTATATTTAATTTATGATTAGATATATTTTTCATAGTAATAAATACATATCCATAATTAACACAAATATCAATATAAACTCTTGTATTTGGCAAAGAGTATTTTGTTATATTAGTAATAAGATTATCAAATACCCTAAACATTCTTTTTCCATCTATATTACTAAAAACAGGATTATCAGGAGCATTGATTATAAAATCAAGATTAGAACTTTCAATTTTATCATCAAGTTCTACAACACTTTGGATTAACAGTTCTTTTATATCGGTTTTTTCAAAATTAAGTTCTATATCTCCACTACTTATCTTAGAAGCTTCGAATATATCTTCAACCAAAGTTTTAAGCTTAGAAGCTTTTTTATCAAGTATGTTTAAGTATGTTTTAGTAGTTTGTTCATCTAGTTTATTATTTTTTAAAATATCTATATAACTAATTATTGATGTTAGTGGAGTTTTTAAATCATGACTAACATTAGTTATAAGCTCTGTTTTCATTCTTTCGTTTTTAAGTTGGATTTCAAGTGATTTATCTAATCCATCACTTATATTATTGATACTATTTGCAATATAAGCTAATTCATCGTTACCTATAACATCGAGTTCATGTTCTAAGTTACCTTTTTCTATATCCTTAATATTTCTCTGTATGTATTCTACATAATCAACTTTTTCTTCAAGTTTTTTATAAATATAAGCATAGCATACTAAACAGGGTAAGGTTAGATGCGTAGTCTTAATTAATGAATCTAGAGGACGAAACCAAAATAAAACCATTGATATATAAGTGAATATAAATTGTATTAATAAAAATACACTAAATATAAAAGAAATTTTTTTATTTAGTGTGTTTTTATTACTTTTAGAAAGAAAACTTTCTAATATTTTAATAGTAATAAACCTAGATTTTAGATTGTTTTTACTATAATAAATATCAAGTAATGTAATATAAATACTCCATAAAATTATTACATCGTTTATAATTGCATCAAATGGAAAATGTCTAAATGAAAAAAGTACAATATAACTTCTAGTTACATAAAAAAATAATATAATAATTGCTAAAACTTCAACAACAGCCCACATATCTATAAGCCTAATAAATGAGTGCAAAAAATTAATTTTAGATTTTCTATTAAATAAAAAAATAATTGAAAAAATAAATGTGTTAATTAACATAAAAATAACTAAGTATTTTTGATACCATGAAAGTTCATGTATTCTATTAATATATAAATATGATTCAAATAATGTTGATAAAGATATAGAAAGCATACATAGTGATAAAAACTTTAAAAGTGGATTATTAATAAATAATTTTTTCGATTTTATAACCAATTCCCCACACCACCTTTAAATATTTTGGATCTTTTGAATTAACTTCTATCTTTTCTCTAATCCTTCTAATATGTACAGCTACAGTTTTTTCACAATTATAAGCTATTTCATCCCAAACATGTTCATAAATATCTTTAGAAGAAAATACAATCCCTTTATTTCTAAGCAAAAACTCTAAAATCTTAAACTCAATAGGAGTAACCTTAATATTTTCCCCATCCAAAGTAACAACCTTTGTATCTTTATTAAGGAAAAGTCCCCCACTATTAAGTAAAGAATTAGTGCTTTCAGTAATCTTAATATTTTCACTCATTTTATTTAAATTGATAAATCTTCTAAGTTGAGATTTGACACGAGCTATAAGTTCTAGTGGATTAAAAGGTTTAGTAATATAATCATCAGCCCCCATATTTAAACCTAAAATCTTATCCATATCTTGATCCTTGGCAGATAAAAGTATTATAGGAATGTTATTATTTTCTCTAATTTTAAGAGTTGTTTTAAGTCCGTCCATATTTGGCATCATAACATCCATAATAACTAAATCTATATTATTATCTACTAGATTTTCAATAGCTTCTAATCCATCATAAGCTTTTAAAATATTAAATCCCTCTGGTTTTAGATAAAATTCTATAGCATCGACTATTTCTTTATCATCATCAACTATTAATATATTCTCACCCATAAAAATCACTCCTTCAGAAGTATTATAACATACAGTTTTATCCATTAAATCTATAAAAATAAGATTAAATTATTAAGAATTTATTACGAAAAGTCGTAATTACTACAATTAAATAACGAAATTTATACAATGAATCTAAATTCCTATTTTTATGAAAAATTTAATGTAAAATTCTTTTGTGGCAAGAACTAGTTAAAAGAGAGGGGAATAATAATGAGGAAAAAATTAAACTTAGGAGTTAGGTATATGAAAGCCTACAAAGCTAGGTCATTTGCAATTATACTAAGTATCATTTTGTCAGTAGGTATGATAGTTGGAGTATTAACTTTAACAAAAACAGAAAAAATGAATGAATTACAAATAATGAAATACAATACGGGAATATATCATACAACATTTAAAGACTTAGATTATAATCAGTTAGAAAAAATTGAAAAGTCTAGTGATGTAGAAAATGTTGGAGCTTTTAATTTTCATGGGATTACTACAGATAAAGAAAAGCAATTCGTAATAATGTTAAATTGCAATGAAGATTATATAATTTCAAATTCAAAACTTGAAAAAGGTAGATCTGCAAAAGCAAAAAATGAAATAGTAGCTGAGGAATGGGTATTGAAAAATCTTGGGATTCAACCTAAATTAAATCAAACTATAAAACTTAACATTGAAGATAGCAATAAAAATGTAAAAGATGAAGAGTTTAAGTTAGTAGGAATTATAAAAGATAAACCTACAGAAAAGCAAGCAGCTAAAATGCAAATGTATTTACCACTTCAAAAGGGAAGTGAACATTTAGAAGTTGGAGTATCATTTAATGAGAAAATAGATATACAAGATTATTCATTAGAACTAGCTAAAAAAGCTAATATAAATAAAGGAAACATAAATATTCAAGAGGATTTAATATCAATAGCTAATGATATAAATAATGTTAGCCTAGATACAATATTAAGTTCATTAGGTATAAGTTTAATATGTGGAATAGTTGTATATAGTATTTTTAA
>NZ_JAKEDR010000214.1 GCF_023653455.1 Paraclostridium ghonii | reverse complement strand
TATATATACTGCTTTAATACTTATAAATAAATGTAATTTAATCTTAAATAATAGTATAATTAAAAATATCCATTTTTGTAATCATTGTAAATATGAAGCGTAAATATTTATAAGGAGGAAATAATGAAAGAAATTAAGATTTGGAAAATGGCTTTAATATGGTTTGGAACTATATTTTTCGTTGCTATTGGAGAAATAATATATTCTCTACCAAATGATAATCTAGAAGTAAATGAAATAATTACAGCTTTTATTGTAATGTTATCAATATTAATTGTTACTTTAATATCTGGAAGAGTAGGTACCACCGTAGTAAAAGAAAGATGTCATAACTTCAAAAAAATTGCTAGTATAAAAGAAATATTAACAGTAGTATTAACTCAGTTACTTTTATCAACGGGGATTGCTAACTTAAGTATAGGAGTTTTAGCAAGTAACAACCCAAATAAAGCCTTAGAACTACTAAATGATAGTTTAGGAAATCCAAATAATAGAATTGAATTAATCCTTTGGCTTATTACGATAGTAATATTAGCTCCTATTTTAGAAGAAATAGTTTTTAGGAGAGTTCTTTTTAAAAGATTAAATATGAAATTTAGTTTTATCTCGTCCTCAATTATATCCTCTTTAATCTTTGGATTTGGGCACGAATCTTTATCCATATTAGGTGCAGTAGTCTTTGGTGTTGCTTGCTGTGTGTTATACAAAAAATATAATAATTTATTAGTACCAATTTCAGTACATGTAATAAATAATTTATCTGTAGGAATTCTTTCAACTATAAGCTATTTCAACGGAACATTAAACGAAACAACAACAACTATTACTAGTTTAGATATTAAAATTTATTTAATATCAGGAATATTACTTACACTCATAACACTAATAATCTTTATTAGATTTATTATTAAAAATAAACAGTATCTAAGAAAAAAAGAAAAAGTCTTACAAAATCTATAGGTATTATAAATTAAGTATTTATTTTATAGAAATTAATATATAGATTCTAATTAAAACGCTACATCATTTGAATTGGTTGATTATAAGTACTTAAGATTATTAGAAATAATAAAAGACTTCAATTATGTATAATTATTCTTAGAATCTATATATTTAATAGTTTCATAATATTTACAATTAAGCCAGCAAATCTTTGCTGGCTTTTTTAAATAATAGTTTAAATTTAAAAAGTTCCCTCATGTCGTATTTATATTAAAAACTATTAAAAATTAAAGGTGTTATATTTTAATTTTGATGTAATATATTTATAATCTAACTTATGGAATAAGTCTATGTCTATCTCTTGTTATAAGAGTTGCTTCTCTAACATTTTCTAAACCTAATAGTTTACTAACAATTCTCTCTAAACCTATTGCCAATCCTCCATGCTTAGGAACTCCATACTTAAACACTTCAGTATAACTTTCATAGTTGTTTGGACATAAACCCTTATATTTAATATTATTTATTAGCATTTCATAATCATGTATTCTTTGTCCTCCTGTAGTTATTTCAATGCCTCTAAATAATAAGTCAAAGCTATGTGTTTCATTTTCTCCACATGGCATAGTATACATCGGTCTTTTAGCTCTTGGGTAGTGAGTTACAAATATAAAATCGCTACCTAACTTTTCTTTAGCATATTCACATATTAATTTTTCACCTTCTGGATCTAAGTCTTCATCTAGATTTGTTTTATTGTATTCTTTTCTTAAAATATCTATAGCCTCACTAAACTTTATCCTTGGAATAGATCCATTTATCTTAGGAAGTTCTATATTCAGTAAATTTAAATATATTTGAGTTTCTTTTTCTAATTTATTTATAATAAATTTCAATAACTCTTCTTCCAAATTCATAATAACTTCTTCATTTTCAATAAATCCAAACTCTAAGTCCATACTTACATACTCATTTAAATGTCTATTTGTATCATGTTGTTCAGCTCTATAAACATGACCAACTTCAAATACTCTTTCAAATCCAGAAAGAACCATCATTTGCTTGTAAAACTGTGGACTTTGAGCTAAATATGCTTTATTCTCAAAGTACTTAACTTCAAATACTTCAGTTCCTCCCTCTGCCCCTTCTGCAACAAGTTTTGGTGTAAATATTTCAGTAAAACCTTCACTTATCAAGTACTCTCTAAATCCATTAACTATTACATTTTGTACTTTAAAAATAGCATTTATTTTTTCATGTCTTAAACTTAAAACCCTGTTATTTAGCATAGTAACTAAGTTTATATTTAAATCTTTTTTGTTTATTTCAATTGGCAATTCATCTTTACATTTACTAATAATTTCAAAAGTAATAACTTCAATTTCAAAGTTATTTAGTTTATTATTACTTTCTTTTACTTTTCCAGTTATAGAAATAACTGATTCTAACTTTATATCTTCTGGTTTAATTAAATTGTTATCAATAACACATTGAACTAAGCCAGTTCTATCTCTTAAAATTAAAAATGTTATTGATTTTAAAACTCTTATACGATGTATCCATCCTTCAATTTTAACTTCTTGGTTTAAATAATTATTTAATTTATTTATCAATATTCTTTTCATACTGTTAGTCCTCCTAGCAAATTTAAATTAAAAAAGCCCCTTGAGAATTTAATCCCAAGGGGCGAAAGCTCGCGGTACCACCCTTTTTGACTTGTTCTTTAACTTTCACTAAGTAAAATAGTTCCATAGGATGGGCCCTATCCTATCTAAATTTAATAAAAAAAGCTTTCACTTCATTATAGAAGTGAAAGCTATGTTCACGGTACCATTCTACTTGACTAAAGTTAAATAACTCCTAAGTCATCTCTTATTACATATAACGGTGTAAACCGACTTATCCTACTTTTTTTCAGATAAGTTTCTCTGGGATGTCTTTCAATACTTCTTTTCTCATGGAGCTTTCACCATCCTCCACTCGCTTTGGATACTTAGTAAATATCTACTCTTCCCTTCAGTGAATTTTTAATATTATTTTTATATTATAGTATGCCTTTTATATTAATATGTCAATCATTATTTTTTTAAAAATATATAATTTCACTTCCCATTTGTCATATTTAAAAGCAATTTTTTAAGATTAATAATTTTATTAACTATTCATAACCCCATTAATAAACCCATCAATAAATCCAACAAACATCGGAACAAAAACTGCTATTGTAGTTATAGTAATCCCTAGTTTTTGGCTTGTATTTAAAGTTTTAAAATCTTTTCTAAATCCCGTTAATAAAATAATTACTCCTAAAAAACTTAATACCTCTCCTATTACATAAATAGTATTCATAATTTTACCCCCTTGTAAATAATATAACCCCTTAATAAAATTTTTATATAAAAACCCTCTTTTTATGATAGCACATTTATATATCTATTCCTTTTAAATGGAGTGAAATATCAAAAAAACGGATTAACATGTGATAATACTAACATTATTGATTTTACTTATTTTAAAATAAATTAAAACTATTATTTATTTTCTTATCATATATTTAATTTGAATTCAAACTTTCATTTTACAAAATTTACCATTATACTTTAATTTATAATACATAGGAATCCGAGGTGTTGGTTATAAATAAAGAACTTATTAAAGGAAGTACCGTTACCATTATATTAAATGCCCTAAAGAAGGAGCCCCTTTATGGATATGGTCTGATTAAAGAAATAGAAAATAAATCTAATGGGGTGTTTCTTTTTAAGGAAGGAACATTATATCCTATTTTACACGACCTTGAGAAAAAAAATTTTATTGAATCCTTTTGGAATATAGAAAATAGTAGACGTAGAAAATACTATAAAATAACTACAAAAGGGCTAAAAGAACTAAAACTTAGAGAAAATGAATGGAAAATATTTAGTAAAACAATGGATTTTGTATTGGGAGGAGGATGATAATGACCACAGAAAAAAATTCTATAGATAATTTTCTACAGTCTGTATGTAGATTTATTTGTACTGAAGAGCGTGCACAAGATATACGAGATGAACTTAAAGATCATATTGATAGTTATATTGATGAATACACAAATGATGGTATGACTATTGAAGATGCAACATCAAAAGCGTTAAAGCAAATGGGGGATCCTTATTCTTTAAGTTCTACATTTAAAGATAATAGTAATAATTATTATAAAAGAATATTTATAATAGGATTAATAATTTCTTTTTTATTGATGTTTTTATCAATTAACATTTATGCTTATATAAATAATATTTATCAATCATTAGATATGATTTTTCTTATTGCCTGTATAATATCAATTAACCCTTTTATAAAAACATATAAGAAAAGTAAAAAATTAATTAAAAACGATCCTATTTTTTATATCCAGTGCTATAAAGAATCTACCTGGTATGAAAATGCGTTAAAACCTATGAAGTGGCTATTTATAAT
>NZ_JAKEDR010000213.1 GCF_023653455.1 Paraclostridium ghonii | reverse complement strand
ATATTCATATAGATATGTTAAGAGCAGAGATAAAAGAAAAGCTTGATTATTTTAATGATGTTAAAATTAAAGTAAGATATATAAAGTTAGAAAAGCAAAAAACAAAAGACATTATAAAAAAATATTGGTCAAATATATTATATATACTAACAAATTTATGTCCATCACTGAGTGGGTGGGTTAAAAAAGTTGAGTATATGTGCATAGATGAAACATTAAAAATAAAATTACCATCAGATTTATTTTATAAAAGACTTATAAACCAAAACGCTATACAAGTTTTGAAGAATATATTAATTGAAGAAGCTGGACTAGATATAGATATAGTTTTTGAAAAGTCTGTTAATAAGGGTCCTGATTTAGAGAATTTAATTAAGAAAAATGACAACTTAGTAGAACAAATGGTAAAAGAAAGAATATTAGAATCTATAGAGATAGAAGATGAAAAAGAAATTGAAGGAAATGAAGCTATAGAGATTATATCAAAAGAAGAATATATTTATGGAGAGAATATAAATGCTCCAATTGAAAAAATAAAAAGATTAAATCAAAATTCTGGAACTGTATGTATAATAGGAGAAGTGTTTGATGTTGAGTTAAAAGAACTTAGAAATGGTAAGGTTCTTTTAATAGCTGCAGTAACAGATTATACAAGTTCAATAAGTTGTAAGTTATTTTTAAATGACATGAATAAAGATAAAGTAATAGACTCAGTAACTAAAGGAGCATATCTAAAAATAAAAGGAGATGCACTTTATGATAATTACCAACGTGAATTAACAATGACAATTAGTGGTATAAAAAATGAATTTAAGGAAGAGCGTATAGATAAGTCTGATGTTAAAAGAGTCGAGTTACATGCTCATACACAAATGTCATCTATGGATGCTATATGCTCAACAAAAAAATTAGTTGAAAGAGCTGCGAAATGGGGTCATCCAGCAATTGCTATAACCGATCATGGGGTAGTACAAGCATTTCCAGAAGCTATGGATGCTGCAAAAAAACATGGTATAAAAATTATTTATGGGGTGGAGGGATATTTAGCAGAAGATGAAGTCCCTATAATAAAAGACCCAAATGATAAAGAGTTATCCCAAAGCTTTGTAGTATTTGATATAGAAACAACAGGTTTCTCAAGCACAAATGATAAAATAACTGAAATTGGTGCTGTTAAAATAGAAAATTTTAAAGTTGTAGATAGATTTAGTGAACTTGTAAACCCTGAAGTTGATATATCTTACAAAATACAGGAATTAACAGGAATTACTAATGATTTGGTAGTAGATAAGCCAACGATAGAAGTAGTACTACCTAAGTTCTTAGAATTTGTGGGAGATGATGTGTTAGTTGCACACAATGCAGATTTTGATATGGGATTTATATCTCAAAAAAGTAGAGAACAAAATCTTGTATTCAAAAACAAAAGTGTAGATACTTTAACATTAGCTAGAGTTTTATTACCACAATTAAAAAGACATAGATTAAATCTTATAGCCAAAGCATTAGGTATACCTCTTTTAAACCACCACAGGGCAGTAAATGATGCAGAAGCTACAGCTCATATATTTATAAAGTTTTTAGAGATGCTTAAAAAAGAAGGTGTAGAAAAATTAAGTGATGTAAATAAAAATCTTGGAGGACTTGATTATACAAAAATTGCAACTAATCATATGACTTTGATTGCTAAAAACTATACAGGTCTAAAAAACTTATATAAGATTGTATCAGATGCTCATGTAAATCATTTTTATAGAGCCCCTAGAATATTAAGAAGTGTATTAGAAAAGCATAGAGAAGGCCTTATAATAGGATCTGCTTGTGAAGCGGGGCAAGTATTTAATGCAGTTAAGAAAAATTTACCAGATGATGAAATGGAAAAAATAATAGACTTATATGATTATATAGAAGTGATGCCAATTGATAATAATAAGTTCATGATTGAAAAAGGTGAAGTTAAAGATGAAGAAGAGTTAAGAGACTTAAATAGAAAATTAATAGAAGTAGCTAAAAAATTTAATAAAATACCTGTAGCTACAGGAGATGTACATTTTTTAGACAAACACGAAGCAGTTCTTAGAAAAGTTTTGAAAAACTCTCAAGGATTTAAAGTAGATGAAGAAGAGACATATCTTCATTTTAGAACCACAGATGAAATGTTAGAAGAATTTAGCTATCTAGATCCAGTAGAATCTTATGAGGTTGTTGTAGCGAATACTAATAAAATTGCAGATATGGTTGAAGTTATAAAGCCAATTCCTGATGATACATATCCTCCTGTAATAGAAGGTTCTGATGTGGAGTTAAGGGAAATGTGCTATGAAAAAGCTAAGAGGATTTATGGAGATCCAATGCCTGAAGTTGTAAAAGCTAGATTAGATAGAGAGTTAAACTCTATAATTGGAAATGGATATGCAGTTATGTATATAATTTCTCAAAAACTAGTTACAAAGTCATTAAAAGATGGATATTTAGTTGGATCAAGAGGATCAGTAGGATCATCTTTTGCAGCTACTATGAGTGATATAACAGAAGTTAATCCACTTCCTGCACATTATATATGTGAAAATGAAGAATGTAAGTATTCCTATTTTTATGATATAGGAGAGTGGGGATCAGGAGCTGATTTGCCAGATAAAGATTGCCCAAAATGCGGAAGACCACTTAAAAAGGATGGACATGATATACCATTTGAAGTTTTCCTAGGTTTTGAGGGTGACAAAGAACCAGATATAGACTTAAATTTCTCAGGTGAATATCAACCGATAATTCATAAATATACAGAAGAACTATTTGGTGAAGGATATGTGTATAGAGCAGGAACGATAGGTACTGTAGCAGAAAAAACAGCATTTGGGTATGCTAAAAAATATATAGAGGAAAACAATATAAATACTACTTCAGCAGAAGCATTAAGACTAGCAAATGGATGCACTGGAGTAAAGAGAACATCGGGGCAACATCCTGGAGGCGTTATGGTTGTTCCTCACTATAAAGATGTATATGATTTTACACCTATACAATATCCTGCAAATGATACTTCCTGTGGAGTAATAACTACTCACTTTGATTATCACTCTATAAGTGGTAGAATACTTAAACTAGATATACTTGGGCACGATGTGCCTACGATTATAAGAATGCTTGAAGATATAACGGGAATAGATGCAACAACAATACCTTTAGATGATAAAGAGACTATGTCATTATTTACGTCAACAGATGCATTAGGCGTTACACCAGAAGAAATAGATTGCCCAATTGGATCATTAGCCATACCTGAGTTTGGAACAAAGTTTGTTAGACAAATGTTACTTGATACTAAGCCAACGACATTTGCGGAGCTTGTTCGTATATCAGGGCTTTCTCATGGTACGGACGTTTGGTTAAATAATGCACAAGAATTGGTTCAAAAAGAAATAGTAGGACTTAAAGATGTTATATCTACACGTGACGATATAATGAACTACCTTATATTTAAAGGGCTACCACCCAAAATGGCCTTTACAATAATGGAGAGTGTTAGAAAAGGTAAAGGGTTAAAACCAGAACATATAGAGGAAATGGAAAAAAATGATGTTCCGAAGTGGTATATATGGTCATGTCAACAAATTAAGTACATGTTCCCTAAAGCACATGCTGTTGCATATGTTATGATGTCCTTTAGACTTGCATATTGTAAGGTTCATTATCCCGAAGCTTTTTATGCTACTTATTTTACGACTAAGGCTGAAGATTTTGATGCAGATTTAATTGTTAAAGGACTAGGTTCAATTAAATCTAAAATAAGAGAAATTGAAGCATTAGGAAATGAAGCGACCACCAAAGAAAAAAATATGTTAACAGTTTTAGAAGTTGCACTTGAAATGTATGCAAGAGATATAAAGATAATTCCGGTTGATATATATAAATCAGATGCTAAAAAATTCCAAGTTATAGGAGAGAAAACTTTACTACCTCCTATGATAGCATTACAAGGTGTTGGAGAAAATGCAGCAATAAATATACAAAATGAAAGAGAAAGTGGAGAATTTATTTCAAAAGAAGATCTAAGAAAAAGAACTAAAATTTCAAAAACTGTTATTGAAACTTTAACAAATCATGGATCTCTAGAGAATATGAGTGATAAAAATCAATTATCATTATTCTAAAAAATTAGGATTATAAAAAATATAAATTATAAAAAATATAAATTATAATCCTAATTTACACATAAGCTTACTTTAATTATATAATTTAAATATAGAGTAAAAAGGGGGATTTACTATGGATATCAACTTAATTTCATTAATTATAGGAATATGTGACATTTTTATAATTATTTTTTGTTTGAAAATTTCGAAGAAAATATTTCCGGGGAAAAATATAGAACAGAATGAGGATAAAAATGGATATTTATTAAAAAAAAGTGCAATAAGTTGTATATATATGATTGCAGGTTATATAC
>NZ_JAKEDR010000212.1 GCF_023653455.1 Paraclostridium ghonii | reverse complement strand
ATAAATATATATCTCAATTAAGAATTTTTATAGAAAAAATTCAAATATTTGAGTATGATAAAGTACCTAAGACTGATGTTAATAGATTAATATTTAATGATGATATTCCAAGAAGAGAGCGTTCAACAGATATTATAAAAAGAACTAAATTCATTCCAGATCCTATATTAAAACAATTAGATAATAATATTATGGAGTTAGACAGACCACAGTTTATACCTATTTATATTTTACTTCGTGAAACTGGATGGCGTGGAACGGATATATTAAATCTTAGGTATGGTAATTGTTTAGAACAGATATGGAATAACAAAGAAGAAAAATACAACTACTATCTTTGTGGTGAAATAACTAAAACAAGTATAGCACAACTTAAAATACCTATAAGAGATAAAGTCGCTGAAATGGTTAAAAAATCTATTGAAAAAGCAAAAGAATTAAGCACAGAAGAAAATAATCCTAAGAAGTATTTGTTTAATACTTATGAAGGCAAATTAAAAGGTAAACCATTGGCGAAAGCCACACTTTTAGCAACTATTAAAAGGCTAATAGTTCAGAAAGACATTAGAGATGTTAATGGTGAATTATATCACTTTAGACTTCATTCTCTAAGACATACGAGAGCAAAAGAATATGTAGAACAAGGGATGGGAATAAGTGTTATACAACAGATTTTAGGGCATCAAAGTCTACAAATGACAGTTCACTACGCTACTGTTTCTGAAAATGTACTATATGAAAAATGGAAGAATACAGAGGACTTAGAACTATTTAAAGTTGATACTATAACTAATGAACTTATTGAAGTAGATACATCAACAGATGAAGGTGAAAATCTTATTAGATATGAATATGTTAAAAAGAACTTAGATGCAGTTAGAGTTCCATTTGGCGTATGCTTTAAGGCTTCTAAATTACCTTGTAAACAACAGATGAATCATTGTTTAACTTGTGCAAGTTTCTGTACTACAGTTGAAAATATACCTGAATATGAAGAAGAAATAGAAAAGGTTAAGCAACAAATTGAAATAAGTAATAGATGTGGTAGAGAACTTTGGGCTGAAAAGAATAAACAATATTTAAATATATTAGAGCAAACATTAGAAAAAGTTAAAGAACATAAATTAGTTCATAAAAATGGAAAGTCAAGGGAGGATGTGATTTAATGGCTGACAATACAAAAGGATTAAAAGAATATGCAAAACAAAGGTCGCAAATGGCTTTAGATAAGGTTGATAAGGCTATTAGAGAGCTCTCTTTGACAGAACAAAAAATTAACTTTAATAGCGTTTCTCAACTTAGTGGAGTTTCGAAGACATTCCTCTACAACAACAAAGAAGTAAAAGCAAGAATTGAAGAACTTAGGGATAAACAAGTAAGTAAAACTATAAACCAAAGAGCTAAATATGATAAAACATCAAAATCAAAGGATATTATCATAATGGCTAAAGATAAAAAAATAAAAGAATTAGAAGAAGAAAATAAAAAACTCAAAGAACAATTAGAAGTTCTTAGAGGTAAATTATATGAAAAATTTTAGACTACATAAATTATATGTAGTCTAAGTATAAAATAAGTTAAAATCAATCTTGTGTCAGTTTATACACGAGATATATAGTGGAGGTTAAAATATGAGTGAAAAGAAAATAATATTTAGTGGTGCTCAACCATCAGGAAGATTAACATTAGGGAACTATCTTGGAGCTATAAAAAATTGGAATGATCTACAAGAAGACTATAATTGCTATTATAGTGTAGTAGATTTACATGCAATAACAGTTCCTCAAGAAGCTAAAAATTTAAGAGCAAATACAATGCAATTATTAGCTCAATATATAGCGAGTGGATTAGATCCAGAAAAAAATACTATATTTATACAATCGCATGTTAGTTGTCATACAGAGCTTATGTGGATTTTAAACACAATGACATATATGGGTGAATTAAGTAGAATGACTCAATTTAAGGATAAGTCTCAAAAAAGTGAAGCTAACTTAAATGCAGGTTTATTTACTTATCCAGTTTTAATGGCTGCAGATATATTATTATACCAAACTGATTTAGTTCCAGTTGGAGATGATCAAAAACAACACCTGGAGTTAGCTAGAGACTTAGCAAGTAGATTTAACAATAGATATAGTCCTACATTTAAAGTTCCAGAACCATATATACCAAAAGCTGGAGCTAGAGTAATGAGTTTACAAGAGCCAACTAAAAAAATGAGTAAATCAGATGAGAATGAAAATGGATATATACTATTAGTTGATGATGCAGATGCAATAAGAAGAAAAATAAAAAGAAGTGTTACAGATTCAATTGGCGTAGTTAAATACAGTGATGAACAACCAGGAATAAAAAATCTTTTAGATATATATTCAAAGCTTGACAATAAGTCCATAGAAAGCTTAGTTTCTATGTACGAAGATAAAGGATATGGAGATTTTAAAAATGATGTAGCTGAAGTTATAGTAGAAACTTTAAAACCTATAAAAGATCAGTATGAATACTTGTTATCAAATAAAGATTATTTAGAGGATATATATGCTAAAGGTGCTCAAAAAGCAGAGTATCAAGCTAGAAAAACACTAAGAAAAGTTTATAAAAAAGTTGGATTAGTAGAAAGAAAATTCTTATAGTCTTAAAATTAAAAGTCCTAATTAATAGGGCTTTTTTTGCGCTTAATGAAATTATAATTAATAAAAAACTGTTGATACCTTTGAAACTTAGTTATATTAATATACTATGTTTTGAGCGTAAAAAAGTTTTTTAAGCAACAGACGAAGTCGTTGGCGACAATGAGCGAAGTGAATTTTTTGTATTTAAAATATAAAAGTTGGAATAATAAAACTGTGAAAAGTTTTTCTATATAAAGAGGACGTGTTTAAATTTGAAACTATATAGATTAGGTAATAAAAAAAAGACAAAAAAAATAGATATAGAAAAAATTGAAGTAGTAAAAATGAAAGATATTGATAAAAGAATACATGGGGATGATGAGTCAGGGGCACTACTAAGAGCAATAGAAATTGCAAATAATAGAATAGATAGTTTATTATATATGTTTGAAAGAAGCAGAATAAGAGATTACATGATTTTAACAGATAGTAGGAGAAGAATGTTTGCAACTAATTTTATAGCAGGCTTAGGTAAAGGATTTGGCCAAGCTATAGGATTTAGTGTTTTAACAGCATTATTTTTATATATTATTTCTCAATGGGTCAATCTACCTATAATAGGAGAATATATAGCTGAATTTTTAGATATGGTAGATACTTTTAGAAGAAAGTAGAGGTGCGATTATGAATAGTAAAAAATATGAAAAAATTTTACAAAAAGAAAAAAATAACATAATAAAATTAGTATGTGAGATGGAGGATAATACTGTATTTGGAAATACTGATAAGCATACGAGTGAAAAATATACATCAGGAGAACTTTCAAGCTATGATAATCATCTTGCGGACATAGGTAGTGAAGTGTACATGCAAGAAATGCAAAACAGTTTAACGAATCATGAAAAATTTAAGTTAAATGAAATAGATAATGCTTTATACAAAATAAAAAATGGGTCTTATGGAATTTGTGAAGGTTGTAAAAAAAATATAGAAGAAGATCGCTTAGAATTTATTCCAGAAACTAGATTATGTTTAACTTGTGCTAAAAAAGAGGAAAGACCAATAAACAACATAGAAAGTGTTAGCGTAAAAGACAACTTTAACGGGCCTAACTTATACACGAGAGAAGTTCAAGAATTAGTTGATATGAATAGAGATATGAGACATGACGATTAGAAAAGAGGCGGTAGTATGAAAAAATTAATTATACCTATATTTTTTTTTATTTTAGTATTAGGTATATTTAACATGCCAAAATTAAATGAAAGTGAAGTTTTTAATAATAACAATAATATTTCAAAAAAATATGAAGATATTATTATTAAAAAGGGCAGTGATGAGAAAAAAGTTATTGCACTAACTTTTGATGATGGACCAGATGCAGATTTTACACCACAGATATTAGATATATTAAAAAAATACAATGCAAAAGCTACATTTTTTGTAGTAGGACAAAAAGTTGGATGGAACCCAGAAATTGTAAAAAGAGCATATAGTGAAGGTCATGAAATAGGGAATCATACATTTACGCATATAAATGTATGCAATAATTCACAAGAAACAATAAAAAATGAAATTATAAAGACACAAGAAATTATAAAAAAAGTCATAGGAAAAGAGCCAACTTGGTTTAGACCTCCATATAGAGCTATAAATGAAAATTTATTTAATTTAATGAAATCAAAAGATATGAAAGTTGTATTATGGTCTGATTTTGATGCAAGAGATTGGAGCAATCCAGGTGTAGAAAGTATTGTTAACACTATAGAAAAAAATGCTAAAAATGGTAGCATAATTTTACTTCACGACTATAATAGCATAAGAAATGATAAATCTCAAACTATAAAATCATTAGAACGCATAATTCCTGAGTTGCAAAAACTAGGGTATGAATTTGTAACTATATCAGAACTTGTAAAATAGATTATAATGAAAAGAAGATAGCTATAGCTATCTTCTTTTCATTATAATCTGTATTGCCCCTATATATATTAATATATAT
>NZ_JAKEDR010000211.1 GCF_023653455.1 Paraclostridium ghonii | reverse complement strand
AAAATAGTTCATAAATATGATAGAGATGGGCTTGTTGGTGGTGAAGCACCTTTAACTGATGACCTTATAAAAATCGCTGATACTGACTTTAAGAAAGTAAGTTTAGTATCTATAGTAGCTATATTTGTAATTATAGCTATAGTATTTAAATCACTTTCTCTACCTATTTTATTAGTTTTAGCAATTCAGTCTGCTATATTTATAAATTTAGGTATACCTTACTATACAGGTACCATAGAACCTTTTATTGCATCTATAGTAATTGGTACTATTCAACTTGGTGCAACTGTTGATTATGCTATACTTTTAACTTCACGATTTAAAGAAGAACTAGCTGTAAATAATAATAAATTTGAAGCTATGACAGTTTCAATTCAAAGCAGTGCGAGATCTATTGTAACAAGTGCTTTATCATTTTTCTCAGCTACAATAGGCGTTGGACTTATTTCTAAATTAGAAATGATAAGTGCATTGTGTTCACTTATGGCAAGAGGGGCTATCATAAGTATGTTTATAATCATTTTTATGCTTCCTGCAATTTTATTAGTTTGCCACAAATTTATTATAAAAACTAGTAAAGGATTTGCGAGTTCACAATCTAAAAATTTAAACAAGGGGGAAATATAAGGATGAAAAGAATTAATTTACCAAAGGCTTCAATAGCTACTTTAACTACACTTATGCTATTTTTAAATACTGGAATTTGTTTTGCAGATGTAAAGAAAGAAGAAACTGTATATGGAATTTTAAAAGACAACGGAAATGTTGAAAAAACTATAGTTTCTACATGGATAAATAGTGATGAAAAACTTGGAAAATTCACTGATCATAGTAATCTTAAAAATATAAAAAATGTAAAAGGCGATGAAAAACCTGTTATAAATGGAGATTCTGTTGAGTGGAATGTTAACAAAGAAGATTTATATTATAAGGGAGATAGTACAAAGAAACTACCTATTGATGTAGCTGTACAATATGAACTAGATGGAAATAAAGTTAGTGCTAAAGATATCAAAGGAAAATCTGGTAAATTTAAAATAACTATCAATCTTAAAAATAATGAAAAGAAAGTGCGTAAAATAAACGGTAAAAACAGAGATATGTACGTACCATTTTTAACAGCTACTGAGGTTTTATTTGAAAGAGATAATTTTAAAAATATTAAAATAAATAGTGGAGAACTTTTAGATGATGGTAAAAACGCTAGTGTAACATTTGCATCTTTCCCTGGTTTAAAAGAAACACTCGATTTAAATAAAGATATTGAAGATTATTTAGAATTAGAAGATACTCTAGTTATAGAAGGAAATACTACTAAATTTAAAATGCCAAATATAATGGTAATGGCTACTCCAAAAATTCCTGAACTTAAGGGAATTGATAAAAACTCTACATTGGATGACTTGTCTAAATCTTTAAATGACTTAAGAAAAGGTGGAGATGATCTATTAAATGGATCTAAAAAATTATCAGACGGAAATAACCAATTAAACTCTAATTTTGCTAAGTTTGACCAAGGAGTGAAATCTCTAGATAAAGGTTCTAAAGATTTAAGTAGTGGTATAGATAAATTAAATCAATCGGCTCCATCTTTAAATAGCGGTGCAAAGAGTGTTAGCAGTGGACTTAGTCAATTGAATGAATCTCAAGGTAAATTTGCTAACGGAGTTGATTCTTTCGTAGGAAATACAAGTAAACTTTATGATGCTTATTCAGCTATTAATACTGGTATAAATAGTGCTAGTGAAGGTGCAAATGCACTTAGTTCTGGGCTTTCTAATGGCGCTGGTGGAATAGATAATCTAATAGCTTCTACAAATAATATAGACCAAGTTTCAGGTGGTTTAAATAATATAGCAGGAGCTTTGGATGAATCGAATCCAGAATTAGCTAAGCAATTAAGAGGTTTATCTGGTTCTCTAAATCAAGTTGCTCAAGGTCAAAGGGGTGGATTAAACAGCTTAAAAGATGGAATTAGTGGTGCAGTAAGTGGAGCTAATAAATTAAGTTCAGGTCTAGAAAACTTAAAATCTGGCTCAAATAGTTTTAACTCTAACTTTAAATCTTTAGTTAACGCTGGTTCAACTTTAAGTGGTAGTTCAAAACAATTATCTGCTGCTACTAGTAAACTTGAAGATGGTAGTAAAAAATTAGCTTCTGGTACAAATGAGCTAAGCAAAGGTACTAATCAATTAGCTCAAGGTAGCAAAAGTTTAGCTACGGGCACTAAAACTTTAAATGATAACTCAAGTAAACTTTTAAAAGGAACTAATGACTTAGCAAAAGGTTCTAATGAGTTATATAAAGGTGTTGATAAGTTAAAGAAAGAGGGATTAGATAAAATCTATAAAGAAGGAAATACTAAATTATCTGACATACAAGGGTTAGTAGATGTAAAAGATGAAATAGTCAAACTATCTAAAGATTATAATAACTTCTCTGGACTTAACAAGGATATGGATGGAAAAGTTAAGTTTATAATGAAAATAAATGATTAAATTTTTAAATTAGGTCTATTTTAATTTAATTGCCACAATAAAAGGTATAAAGGGTTATGGAATACATCCATAACCCTTTATATCTCTAAAAAGTAATATAAGTCTCATTTTTTAAATATCTGACATTTCTAAGCTTACAATTTTATTAGTATCTATATAATTTTTAGGATCATATTCAGGTAAATTTTCATCTATCTTTATAGGAAGAATCACTCTAAATAATGAACCTTCTTCTAGTTCACTTTCTATTTCTATTTTCCCACCATGAATTTTTACTATTTCTTTTGATATACAAAGCCCTATTCCACTACCTTCATTTTTTCTAGTATATAAATTGTCTACTTGGTAGAATCTTTGGAATATATAATTTAGTTTATTATTAGGTATTCCTACTCCATTGTCTTTTACTTCTAAAACAACCTGTTCTTCTTCTTTATAAATAGATAGATAGACTAATCCATTCTCATTTGTAAATTTAATTGCATTTGATAAAAGGTTTAACACAACCCTTTGTATTTGGCAAACATCTATAACTGTTCTTATTTCTTCATATTTTGGATCAAATATCATCCCTATATTTTTTATTTTAGCAAACTCAAGACTCGATTCAAATACATCTTCTATTATACTAACTATATTGCAATTTTCTAAATTTAAGCCAAGCATACCACATTCAGCTTTTGTCATATCAATTATGTTATTTGATATCTTTAATAACCTATATGAATTTTGATTAATATGTTCTAATTTATCTAGCATATATTCTTCATCAATTCTTCCTTTAAATATATTGTATTCCAATAATTTTGTTGTACCTAATATTATATTTATAGGTGTTCTTAGCTCATGACTTAAGTTTACTATAAAATCAGACTTTAACTGTTCACGTTCTCTAGCTTTCTCTTCTTCTTCTAATTGATCTTTAATATCTTTTCTATATCGTGAAATTGCTTTAGCTACAAACACTATAGATACTAAAAAGAATGCAAATATACTTAGCAATAAATATTTCATCCATCTTGGAGCTAATAAATCATATGGGGCTTTGTTTATTATATTCACACTAGTTCCTACATCAAAAGGATTTATACCATATTCATATATACTCTTATAATCAACGTATGCTTTAGCCGGTGGCTCTACAGTACTTTCAATTTTTTCAATAGGTACTCCATTTTTCATTTTAACTATCATATCACAAATTATTTTTGCCTGTTCTTGACCCATATCTATATGGCCTCCGAGAATTCCTGCATTTAAATAAGTTTGATCATTTGAATATATAGGCGCACTACTATATTTTTTTATTTCATCAATTAACTCTTTGGGTTCTACATAACTACTTGATTTTTCGCGCTGAAACTCCCCAGCTATAATATTTATTGTATCTGGCTTGTTTTTTATTTTTTTTAATTGATTTATTATGTCCTTAGTATAATTACTTTGTATATACCTTATATCTATTTGATTATTTAAGTATGTATCTACTAATTTGTTAATTTCATCTTTTACAGAATCCCCGTACTTAGAATCCTCAACTATTAAATTTATACTTTCAGTTTTTTGTGTTAATGAATATACTAAATTCATTAAACTTAAACAATCATCTCCATGATATATCCCTGCCATATATTTTTTTTCATGTGTATCATCTAATTTGCTATCTATTCCGCTAAATACTAAAGGAATTTTATAAAAGCTACTTTTGGGATTTAAAACTTCTTTATTAAACACTTCATAAGCTTCATCATCTACAGTGTATATAACATCTATACTTCCCTTTATGTACTTTTCATTTAGCATGTGTTTTAATGACTCTATATACTCTTCATTATAATTATTTCTAAAGTCTAAATATTCTATTTTAAAGCTCATTTTGTTATCAGTATTTTCTTTTACATATGATTTAAGACCATCCATTATAGCCGCTTCCCAATGATGCCCTTGATTGTATGAGTTTAATACTAAAACATTAAAACCTCTGCCTTCTATTTCGCTTGCATATACTCTATTGTTAACTACTTGTAAAAATATTATAAGAATATATATGAGTATAATAATATATATTTTTTTCCCCTGCTTTTTTCCCATTAAAAAAATCTACCTGCCCTTACTTAAATGTACTTCAAGTATAATAATTCTACACTTTACACTGTTTTACCT
>NZ_JAKEDR010000210.1 GCF_023653455.1 Paraclostridium ghonii | reverse complement strand
ATATAACTGTATCATATATTTAAAATAGAACTTATTAAAAAAAGGATAGGAGGGTTTAAGATGAAGGAAAACAATATACATTGGATGTATTTTAAGTATTTATACAAAAGAGGAACAATAAGTAAAGATACTTATGAAAAAGCTATTAGAGATTTAAATAATGGAAGAAATAAATTAGTAACTATAAAATCTAGCTTTAATGATAAATATGTATCCGTAAATGGGGAAGGTGGCATACTGGTAGCTAATCAAGACGTAATTCAACTATCGGATAGATTTATTTTAAATGATTTGGGAAGTGGAAACGTATTAATACAAACTCAAGAAGGTTATTATGTAAAAATAGATACCGATAGTGATTTTTTACTTGCATCAGCTTCAGAAAAATATAATGCAACAATATTTACTTTAATACCTATAAATAACAAGGAAGTAGCTTTAAAATCAGATAATGGATATTATGTTAAGGTTGAAGAAAATGGATGTTTAATAGCAAATGATCTAATTCAAAATGAAAAAAATTGTTTTAAAATTAAAGAAGTTACTAAAATAGAATATACAGATATAGTGATGATTTCAGTATCAGAAGAGCGATTTGTTACAGCTATAGATGGAGGTGGATCATACTTATGTGCAACAGAGTTTAATCAAAGTGAAAATGAGGAATTTACTATTCTACAATTTTTAGATAATAATGCTATTATTCAAACTCAAAAAGGATATTATGTAAGAATAGGGGAGGGAGGAGTTTTAATAGCTGATACTAGAAAAATTGAAGAAGCATCCTTATTTAAGGGTGAAAATATTGGCAACTTTGTAAGGATTTTAAAAACTTTAGATGGATCTATTGTAAGAGTTAGGGATATAGATAAATATTTAGTTGCAGATTCAAAAGAAATAACTGAAAGCAGCAAGTTTAATATTTATAAATCCATTAGACCTGGAGGTAAATAAATTTTAAAATTATTCATATTAAGTTCATATTAAATTCATAAAAGTAGATTAATATTTAGATATAGGAAATATACCTCCCAAATAAATAGCAATACAACCCTAAAAACGAACATTAACCCTAAAAAATAGATGCATTTATGCATCTATTTTTTTGTTTTTATATTTAATAATTGTATGGATACAAATACAATGAATTAAAATGAAACATAAAAATTGTACCGTTATCATTTTTTATCATATACAATCAAAATATAAAAGAAATAATAAGGAGATGATTTGTATTATGAACAATAAAACAGTATACACACCTGGTCCTACCAATGTAAGCGAAAATGTAAGACAAGCTAGATCTATAAAAACCACTAATCCCGACATAGACTTGGAATTTGTAGAATTTTATAAAGATACTTGTGATGAAATAGGGAAAGTTATAGGAACAAAAAATGATGTTTATTTATTGTGTGGGGAAGGAATACTTGGTCTTGAAGCTGCTTGTGCATCTTTAATAGAAAAAGGTGATAGAGTATTAGTGATAGACAATGGAATATTTGGGAATGGATTTAAAGATTTTGTAAGTATGTACGGAGGAGAAGTTACCCTTTTTAGCAAAAGCCATAAAAATTGTATCAATGTAGATGAACTTGAAAGTTTTTTAGAAAAAGACAATGATTTTAAATTTGCTACAATTGTACATTGCGATACTCCAACTGGAGTTTTAAATGACTTAAGCACAATATGTCCTATGCTTAAAAAATATAACATACTTACTGTTGTAGATTCAGTAGCAGCTATGTTTGGAGAAAAAATTTTAATTGATGATTGGAAAGTTGACATAGCTCTTGGAGGATCACAAAAAGCTTTATCTGCACATCCTGGTTTAACAATAGTTAGTTTAAGCGAGGAAGCTAAAGCTTCAATTAAAAGTAGAAATAAAGATATAGTAGGATTTTACTGTAATTTAAGTATTTGGGAAAGTTATTATAAAAATAAAAGTTTTCCTTACACAATGCCTATAAGTGATATTGTAAGTTTAAGAAAAGCTTTAGATAATATAATTGAAGAAGGTATTGAAAATGTTATAAATAGACATGCAAAAATTGCAAAAGCAACTAGAGATGCTTTAGTTGAATATGGATTAAAATTATTCATTGAAAAAGGTTTTTCAAATACTGTAACTGCAATAGAGATACCTAGTGAAATAGGCTCATTAAACTTAACAAATTATATTTTAAACAAATATAACCTAGTTATAGGAACTTCATTAGGAGAGTATAAGAATTCAATATTAAGATTAGGACATATGGGCGAAAATGCAAGATTAGAAAAAATCATTTATATTTTAAATATTATAGATTTAAGCTTGAAAGATTTAGGATTTAATGGAAATGGAAGCTTAGTAAATTTATTTAATAAACACTATAAATAAAAGGAGAATTTAAATGCAATCTGGAACTGTTAAAAGTAAACAAAAAATTGCTACAAAAGATATAGTTGAAACAGCCCTACTTATATCATTAGTATTTATAGCAACTAGATTTATTAATATAAGGCTTCCTATAGCGTCAAATGGAGGATTAGTTCATTTAGGGAATACTATGTTGTTTATATCTTCAATAGTATTTGGCAAGAAAAAAGGAGCTTGCGCAGGTGCTTTTGGAATGGCTTTATTTGATTTATTATCAGAATGGGTTATATGGGCTCCATTTACATTTATCATTAGGGGAGTAATGGGATATATAATTGGAAGTATAGCATGGTCTAAAGAAAAACGTGGGAATAGTATTGTTACAAATACAGTAGCAATAATAGTTTCTGGAGTATGGATGTTAATTGGGTATTATATAACAGAATGCATATTATATGGCAACTATATACAACCTATAGGATCTATACCGGGAAATATAACGCAGGTAGTTATTGGGATTATAATTGGTGTTCCTATAGCTAAAGTTTTAAAAAGATATAATAAATAACAATTAATAGACTATATAATTTTGATATAGTCTATTAATTGTTATTTATTATTTGATTATTAAAATTGTAAGAAAATACAATAAATGATATACTTTTATTAAAAGGCAGGGAATATATGTCAAAGTTTTATTATGGGGAGAAGTGATACATTGGATTTAAAGCAATCATATAAATTTAATGGAAATAATATAGGGTGTTTATTGATACATGGTTTTACAAGTACTCCTGCAGAAATGTATCCTTTAGCTACATCATTAAATGATGAGGGATATACTGTGTATTCTATTCTTTTAAGTGGTCATGGGACTAATCATAATGAACTATTAAAGGTATCTTATATAGATTGGTATAAAGATGTTGAAAAAGCTTATGATGAACTTTTATTTGAATGTGAGGAAGTTATTGTAATTGGACATTCAATGGGAGGACTTTTAGCATTAATGTTGGCATCAAATTATCATATAGATAAGTTAGTATGTTTAGCTTGTGCTATTAAGCCCAATAATAGGTTAGTAAAATATACAGGAATAATAAAATATTTTAAAAAATATACAGGTTGGAAAAATTCTAATTCTAAAATAGAGGATAAATATGATAAATATGATAAATATAGATTACATTATAATATTTTTCCACTACACTCAGTACATCAATTACACCTTGCATCAAGAGCAGCAAGCAGCTGTCTAAAAAATATATATTCAGACACTTTAATACTTCAAGATAAAAATGATTCGCAAGTAAAAAAAGAAGGTGCATATGCATTATACAATGGAATATCTAGTAGATACAAAAAATTAGAATGGATTGATGATGCAACTCATAGTTTAACATTAGGCCCTAAAAAAGAGGAAGTCTTTAAAAAGATAATAGATTTCATTGAATTTAAAGTTAATTAAACATAGTTTAAAATATTAAATATAAGGAGAGTATTGTACTAGGATCTCTAGCACAATACTCTCCTTATATTTAAGTAATAAATTTAAATTATTAATTTAAATTTATCAAATAATAATTTTAAATGTGTTATAATAAAAAGATGTTCAAAAAATGAGAGGTGAGAAAGTTGCAACTTAAAGAGTTAATAGACATAGTAAGAGAAAATACACAAAAACCGATGTGGGCAAGAGGATACACTTATTATAAAAAAGGAATAGTAGATCAAGTTACACCACATACACAGAATGGAATTTTAGCAATTGATGGAATAATAGGTGCAGATTTCTCAAATGAAATACATTATGCAACACTTGAGATAGATTTAAAGAAAAAAGAAATTGTGAGTGCAAGATGCAATTGTATAGACTTTGTAAATAATAAAAATGATAATGAAAATTTTATATGTAAACATAATATAGCAACTTTTCTTGTTTATATAGACATGTTGCAGAAAAAAATAAAACAACAAAAAATAGATAAAAAGAAAAAAGAAGAAGAATTAGAACCATCAACTCAAATGTTAAAGATAGCGAATGAAAAATTATCTCAAAATAGGAAAGTTAATTTAGAATTATCATTGGTAAAAAAAGATTCTAATATAGGTATGTATTATCAAGTGAGTTTTAAAATAGGCATAGAAAAAATGTATGTGCTTAAAAGCATTCCTGAATTTATCTATTCTAGAAGAGAAAATATTCCTATAAAATATGGAAAAGATTTTGAATATAATCCTATCACAGATTATTTTTCTATAGAAGACGAATCTATAGTTAATTTTATAGAAGAATATATCAATAT
>NZ_JAKEDR010000021.1 GCF_023653455.1 Paraclostridium ghonii | reverse complement strand
ATTTAAGACATTAGCTCAAAAAGCAAAAGAAAATAAAAATATAGAAAAATTATATGGAGCACCTCAGATATATTTCTGGGACAAGTCAATAATTACAGACACTAATATTAAATGGAATTTATTAAGAGAAAATATGAATGATGAGTTTATAACTTGGATAAAAGAGCTTTTAAATACAAAAGTTGAAGGTGGAAAAGAAATTTCAAACGTTTTAGATACTATAAAAAATCAAGACTATGTAGATAAATATCAAAAACAAACAATTGTAAATGGATTTAATGCTGTTATGATGCTAAAAGAGTTCTACAACCCAAATGTATTCAAAAACTTAAATACAGAAACTCAAGATATTGTAAAAAGGGGTGTAAATAATTTAAATAGAAATGAATTGATAGCTCTAAATAAAGAGTTATTAAAATCAGAACTTAAAGATGCAACAACTCCAACAAATTATTGGGCAAGAAATAATACAATAGATGTATTAGATGATATGAAAAAATCAGGGATAGACAATGCTTGGATTGGATTTGACGATCTAGAAGCGGGTTATGTTTCACCAGAGTTCGTGAAAAAAGCCAATGATTATGGATACTTAGTTGGACCTTATGATTCATATCATTCAATTCATAAACCAGGTGAAGAAAAGTGGAGTACAGCTAAGTTTGAAGATAAGTTATTATATGAAAATGCAACAATAGAAGATAAAAATGGGAAAAAATTAGAAGGATTCCAAGGAACAGGTAGAAAATTAAATCCTACACTATCTATGTCTAGTGTAAAATCAAGAGTAAATAAAACTTTAAAAGAAGGTTATAAATTTAATACTTGGTTTATAGATTGTGATGCAACAGGAGAAATTTATGATGATTACTCTAAAAATCATCCAACAACTCAAGAGCAAGATTTAAATGCAAGATTGAAAAGAATTAGTTATATAAGAGATGATAAAAATATGGTTGTAGGTTCAGAAGGAGGAAATGACTTTGCAAGTACCACTATAGCATTTGCACATGGACTTGAAACACCTGCTTTTTCATGGATAGACCCAGATATGAATAAAAATAAAGATAGCGAGTATTATGTAGGTAGGTATTATGCGCCTAATGGTGGAGCACCTGAAGTATTTGCAAAGCAGATTCCAGTTAAAGATCAATACAAAAAAATATTTGTAGATCCAACATACTCTCTTCCTTTATTTAGATTAGTTTATAATGATTCAGTTGTTACTTCAGATCACTGGTTATGGGGAACTTTCAAAATAAAAGATGAAGTTGGAAATAGAATGATGAAAAATATTTTATATAATACTGCACCAATGTATCATTTAGATAAAAATGAATGGACAAAATATAAAAAAGATATTTTAAGTCATGATAAAGTTTGGTCAGATTTTAATAAAAAAGCTATTAGAGAGCCTATGACTGAATTTAAGTATTTAAGTGACGATAGATTAGTTCAAACTACTGCTTTTGGAGATGATTTAAGGGTTGTAGCAAACTTTTCCAATAAAGATTTTAAATATAAAACTGATATAGTAAAGGCAAACTCTCTTATTATATATGATAAAAATAAAAAAACTGTATATAAACCTCAATAAACCTTTAAATAATAAGATAGAGTATCTAAAATAAGATATTCTATTTTATTGTGTTATAATTGTATATTATAATTAGCAAATGATTATATTAGAAAAAGTATGGTACGAATAAATTGAAAAATAAATACTTTTAAGTATACCAAAATGTTAAGTAATAAACTATACTATATAAATGACATAATATATTAAAGACTAATTTAGATATACTAGGAGGTAACTATAGTGAAGCTACAAAAAATGGGAATGAGGACCATAAAAACAGGAATCGCTGTGATAATCTGTATATTATTGGGACAATTTCTTGTTGAAAAAATTTTTTACTGCGCAATAGCATGTGTAATATCTGTTCAAGATACGGTTAAAGGATCTATGAAAGTAGGACTAAATAGGGTAAAAGGAACAATTGTAGGAGGTATAGTCGGATTTTTATTTGCACTTATACGACCAGGAGACCCTATTTTATGTGGAATAGGTATAATGATTACTATATACGTGTGTAATTTATTAAAAGTAAACTCAGTAGTAGTATCCTGTGTAACATTTTTAGCAATACACTTAGGAGTTGCAACATACAACCCAGCTTATTACTCAATTCACAGAGTTATAGATACATCAGTGGGGGTAGTAATAGGAGTCGTGACAAACTACTTAATAGCAAGACCTAATTACTTAGGAAAGACTATAAATGAATTTAAAAATATAGAAAAATCAGCTATACAGCTTATAGAATCAAAAATTGTAAATGAAGAAAGTCTAGATATAGATATGTTCAAAAGTAATATGCAACAATTAGAAAGAATATATTCAAAATTAACAGATGAACTAGATTATGGAAGGAAATACGATGCAGATATAGAAAACTTAGAAAAATCTATAAGTATATGTAGAGAAATTTATTTTCACATGCAGTCAATAGAATTATTAGAAAATAAATTATATCTAAGCAAAGAAAATTATAAGGCGATAAAAGATTTATATAACACAGAAGAAGTATGTTTTGATGTAGAAGAAAATAAGAGTCCAGTATTTAACTATCATTTAAGAAAAATAATAGAGGAGATAAAAACATTAAAAGAATTTAATGAATCTATTGAATAAATATCCTTGGTAAAAAACCTAGGATATTTTTTAATCCCTGGAATTAGACTTAATTGAGAGTGTTAAATTAAGATAATTTCCAATTTATTTGTTAATAATTAAAATAGCAAGATAGATAAGGATGTGAGTTTATGAAAATTAGTAAAAAAATTATTTTAATTTTATTCATAGTTGTTATTTTACCAATAGGAGCATTATGCTTTTTTATAAAAGATAGTAATGAAAAACAAAAATCTATGATGGAACAAAGAAAAAGTGAAAAAATCGAAAATAAAAAAGTTATAAATGTAGCTTTATTTGGACTAGATAGAAGAAGTAAAGATGAAAAATCTAGAGCTGATTCTATGATGATTGCTAATATAGACTTGGAAAATAAAACTATAAATTTAATATCTATACTTAGAGATACATTAGTAGATATAAAAGGACATGGTAAAGAAAAATTAAATCATTCATATGCGTATGGGGGACCAGAACTAGTACTTAATACTATAAACTCAAACTTTGATTTAAATCTAAAAAACTATATAAGTGTAGATTTTTTTAGTTTAGCTAAATTAATTGACTTAGTTGGAGGAGTAGAAATAGATCTTAAAGATTATGAAGCTAATCAAATAAATAAAAATCTAGATGAAATTAATAATATAGAAAAACTGCCTAATAAAACTGATTATATAGAAGGAATGGGGAGCAAAATTTTAAATGGAAGACAAGCTGTTGCTTACTGTAGAATAAGAAAAGAGGGCGATGGAGATTATGAAAGAACTCAAAGACAACGAAATGTATTAAAAGCTATAATTAATAAGTATGAAAATTTAGATTCAAATAAAAAGTTTGAAGTAAATATGGAAATGATATCTCAAGTTAGCACTAATGTACCTGTAAATGATATAAAATATTTGCAGAATAAAATATTAAATGAAAAAAACTATAATATAAATCAATATATGATTCCATTTGAAGGAAGCTTTGAAACAAAAACAATTAATGGTATGTGGGTTATTGATGCTAATATGGAAGAAAATATAAAACAATTACATAAATATATAAAATAAAAGACGAGTGTCAGTGGTAGCACTCGTCTTTTTTAAAGGAGAAATAAGTATAGTATATTTAGTGATATAATTAAAAATTGTATTTGAAATTATATTAAGATTATGAACAAAAAAATGAATTATATACAAAAAATATTCAATTTTATAAATTAAAGTTAAAAAATAATATCATTGATTATGAATTACTTTATGGTATGGCTCGGGAGTATATACAATCTTCCTTCACTAAAGCCTAAAAAGATCGGCTTTGACGTTTCGTCAGATTACATATACTCCCTTTGCCTAATTTCTTTAATTAATATTAAGTAATTTAATATCTTATTTTTTATTTTTAGATTAAATTAAAAAAAATGGGAAGTATACAAATATAAGGAAATCTAGAGGAAGGAGTAACTAGATAAACTAGTTAAATACAAAATTATGAATGAATCATATTGGATAGTAAGCTCTAAAGGTGAACGTTACGAAAAGTTAAAAGAAGATTTAGAAGTTGATACACTTATAATTGGTGGGGGGATAGTAGGAGTAACAACAGCTTATTTGTTATCAAAAAAAGGGATAGAGACAGCGATTGTTGATGCTAATAAAATAGGTTATGGAAGTTCAGGTAGAAATACAGGCAAAATAACTTCACAGCATGGGATTATATATTCAAAGATAAGAAATAAATATGGATTGGATAGTGCTAAATTATATCATGAAGGAAATGAAAGTGCCATAGATTTAATAGAAGAAATTATAAAAAGCAATAATATTGATTGTAACTTTGAAAGATTATCTTCCTTTATATACTCAGATAATGAAAATTACATAGAAGAACTTAAGGAAGAGTATAAAACATGTAAAAATTTAGAAATTGATTGCAAATATCACGAACATATAGATATACCATTTGATGTAAAAGGAGCAATAGAGTTTTTTAATCAAGCTCAGTTTAATCCTAAAAAATACTTAGATGCATTGACTAAAGAATGTTTAAAATTAGGAGTTAAAGTTTATGAAGAAACTCCTATAACAGATTATGAAGAAGGAAATATATATAATTTAAAAACAAAAGACGATAAAACAATAAAAGCATTAAATGTTATAATGGCTTCTCATTTTCCTTGGTATGATGGATTAAATCTTTACTTTGCTAAAGAAAAAGGAGAAAGATCTTATTTATTAGCAGGAGAGTATGAAAAAGATATACCA
Organism: Paraclostridium ghonii; assembly: GCF_023653455.1. Lineage (GTDB taxonomy): Bacteria > Bacillota > Clostridia > Peptostreptococcales > Peptostreptococcaceae > Paraclostridium > Paraclostridium ghonii. Next base: position 23,884 of record NZ_JAKEDR010000021.1, on the reverse strand, counting down.
AAAGGAATGTATTTAAGTGTTGAGGACAGTGGATTTACTTTTAAGACTTATTGTGGAGACGGTCAAAATTTGATAATTTTAGGGGGAGGAGACCACAAGGTTGGACAATGTAAAAATGAAGGTGAAATTTACAAAAAATTAATTAATGAACTAGGTGAAAAATTCAAAGTTAAACAATTTAAATGTAAGTGGTCAGCACAAGATTATATAAGTTATGATAATATTCCATATATAGGTTACGTAAATAAAAAAGAAGATAATTTTTATGTTGCAACAGGATTTTGTAAATGGGGAATGACAAATGGAACATTAGCTTCTATTATAATAAGAGATTTAATATGTTATAGAGAATCAAAATTTGAAAATATATTTAATCCATCTAGAACAGGTAATATGTTTACGACTGAATTTGCAACACAAAATTTAAATATGACATTTAATTATATAGGTGGAAAGTTAAAAATAGGAGACGACAATTTAATACTTGAAAATGGTGAGGGTAAAATTGTAAATATAGAAGGCAAAAGATGTGGAGCATATAAAGATTATGATGGAAAGATATATATAGTAGATATTACATGTACACACTTAGGATGTGAACTAACATTTAATTCGGCAGAAAAAACATGGGATTGTCCATGTCATGCATCAAGATTTGATTATAGAGGGAATGTTATAGAAGGTCCTGCTTTAAAAAATCTCAATAGATGTGATGAAGAAAAAAATGATATAGATCCTAAACTAATATAAAATAAAAAACCTATCATATTAATCTATTTTTAAGGATTAATATGATAGGTTTTTTCTATTTAATAGAAGAATTAATTTATAAGAAATCAAATATATATATAGATACATAGAATTAATTAAGTGGGGGGATAATGATGAAACCTTTAATAGGTATATTGGCAAATTTAGCTACTATAGATAAAGGAGCATTTACAGGGATAGATCGAGTTCATTTAACAAATTCATACATACATGCAGTTGAAAAAGCTGGAGGGGTCCCTATTGTAATTCCTGTAAATGAGAACAAAGAGAATATAAAGATACAAATTGAAGCTATGGATGGAATAATAATATCAGGGGGGGATGATGTGACCCCTATGTTATATAAGGAAGAACCTGTTAGAGAATTAGGTTATGTCTATCAAGTTGCAGATGAGTTTGATATAGAAGCTATAAAAGTAGCTCTAGAGAAAGATAAGCCTATATTAGGTATTTGTAGAGGTCTACAAATATTAAATGTAGCGTTGGGAGGCAGCTTATATCAGGATTTGAGATATATAAAAGGTAGTCATATACAGCATAATCAACAAACAAAACCATACTTAGGCACTCACTATATAGATATAAAGGAAGATTCTATATTAAAGGAAATTATAAATGTAAAAATTTTAGTAAATAGCTACCATCATCAAAGCGTAAAAACACTTGGAAGTAATTTAAAAGTAATTGCGTATTCTAATGATGGAGTAATAGAAGCTGTTCAAAAGATTGATAAAAAATTTGTTCTTGGAGTTCAATGGCATCCTGAATTAATGGTAGATCATAGTGAACATATGCTAAATATATTTAAAAGATTTATAGAGGAATGTAAGGAAAAAAAGTAAAACCCGATAGAAATAAATCATTATCTATCGGGTTTTACTTGTGTGATGTATTCAAATTAAATGAATTATATCATAAATATGAAGTGTTTGCAATAGTTTGCAATATAAATTGAGACACTAATTAATTCACTAAAGGAATCAAAAATCATATTATAAATTATAGATGTTAGCAATATGGATATTAGTGCTTAAATTTTCTAAATTATTGCGATTAATGCTATGTTTATCTACAATATATTGATATTTAAAATGATATATACTAGAATTACGTATATATTATGGATGATGAAATTTTAAAGTAGAAAGAGGCGCAGGGATATGAAAAAAGTAAACGTTGCTATAGTTGGAGCTACAGGTATGGTTGGAAGAACTTTTTTAAAAGTATTAGAGGAAAGAAATTTCCAAATAGATAATTTATACCTATTTTCTTCAGCTAGATCAGCAGGTTCTAAAGTAGAATTTGCAGGAAAAGAATACACAGTAGAAGAACTAAATGAAAACTCATTTGATAGAGATATACAAATAGCGCTTTTCTCAGCAGGAGGAAGTATAAGTGAAAAATACGCACCAATAGCAGCATCAAAAGGTGTAGTAGTTGTAGACAATTCGAGTGCATGGAGAATGGATGAAAATGTTCCTTTAGTAGTACCTGAGGTTAACCCAGAAGCTGTTAAAGATCATAAAGGGATAATTGCAAATCCAAATTGTTCGACTATACAAGCAATGGTTCCATTGAAACCTCTTCATGATAAATATAAAATAAAAAGAATTGTATACTCAACATATCAAGCAGTTTCAGGATCAGGAGTAAAGGGTAGTAAAGATTTAGAAGATGGAATAAAGGGGCTTCCTAATCAATTTTATCCACGACCTATAGCATATAATTGTTTACCCCACATAGATGTATTTATGGGAAATGGATATACAAAAGAAGAAATGAAAATGATTAATGAAACTATGAAAATTTTAAATGATTATAATTTAAAAATTACTGCAACTACAGTAAGAGTACCTGTGGTAAATGGGCATAGTGAATCAGTTAACGTTGAATTTGAAAAAGATTTTGAAATAGATGAATTAAAGAACTTATTAGCTAATTTTGAAGGTTTAGAATTAGTTGATGATATAGCTAACAATGTTTATCCTACAGCTTTTGAATTAAGTGGAAGAGATGAAGTATTTGTAGGTAGAATAAGAAGAGATTTCAGTGTAGACAGTGGAATAAATATGTGGGTAGTAGCTGACAATATAAGAAAAGGTGCAGCAACTAATGCTGTTCAAATAGCTGAACTTCTTTTAAAATATGATTTAGTATAAAATTGGGAGGTATATATTATGTTATTTAAGGGATCTGGAGTTGCATTGGTTACTCCTTTCAATGAAAATGGTGTAGATTTAAAAAAACTTGGAGAATTAATAGAATATCATATAGAAAATAAAACAGATGCATTAATAGTTTGTGGAACTACTGGAGAATCTACCACCATGTCAGATGAAGAGCAATTTGAAGTTATAGATTTTACTGTTAAAAAAGTAAATAAAAGAATACCAGTTATAGCAGGAACAGGCTCTAATAATACTATGCACTCAGTTCATTTAAGCCAAGAAGCTGAAAAATTAGGTGTAGATGGATTATTAGTAATAACTCCTTACTATAACAAGACAAATCAAAGAGGATTAAAACTTCATTTTGAGACAATAGCAGCTAGCACTAAATTACCGATAATATTATATAACGTACCAGGAAGAACAGGAGTTAACATAAAGCCTAGTGTTATAGCAGAGCTTGCAAATATTGAAAATATAGTAGCTGTTAAGGAAGCTAGTGGAGATATAGCTCAAATAGCAGAAATAGCTAGATTAGTTCCCGATGGATTTGCTATATATTCAGGAAATGATGATTCTATATTACCTTTATTATCTCTTGGAGGAGTAGGGGTTATATCAGTAGTTGCTAATATATGCCCTAAAGAAACTCATGATTTAGTAGAAAAATTCTTAAATGGTGATGTTAAAGGTTCAAGAGAGTTACAATTGGGTATGAAATCATTAATAGATAAATTATTTATAGAAGTAAATCCTATACCTGTAAAAACTGCTATGAATTTATTAGGTTTTGAGGTTGGAGATTTAAGACTTCCTCTAGCTCCAATGGAAGATAGCAATCTAAAAACTTTAAGAGACGAACTTGTAAACTATGGATTTGAGTTATAGGAGGAAAAAAATGATAAAGGTTATAGTAAATGGCGCGCTTGGTAAGATGGGAAAAGTACTTACTAGATGCGTAAACGAAGATAAAGATTTAGAATTAGTTTGTGGGTGCTCAATGCCAACAGGAGAAAGTACTGACTACAAATTATATACTAAGATGAGTGAAATACAAGAAAGTGCTGATGTTATAATAGATTTTTCACATTTTTCTGCGCTTGAAGATGTGTTAGGGTATGCACTTAAAACAAAAACTCCTTTAGTAATTGCTACAACAGGATTTACTAAAGAACAATTAGAAAAAATAAAAGAAGCTTCTAAGATAATACCAATATTCCATTCTTCTAATATGTCTTTAGGGGTAAATGTAATGTTAAAGCTTGTAAAAGAAGCTGCAAAAGCATTAAAAGAATTTGATATAGAAATAATAGAAAAGCATCATAATAAAAAAGTAGATGCTCCAAGTGGAACAGCTATAATGGTAGCTAATGCTATCAAAGAAGTTTTACCGGAATCTGTTTATAATTATGGAAGACACGGTAGAGATGCCAAAAGAAATGAAAATGAAATTGGTATACATGCTGTAAGAGGTGGAACAATAGTTGGAGAACACGAAGCTATATTTGCAGGATTAGAGGAAGAAGTTATGATATGTCATAGAGCTCAATCTAAAGATATATTTGCAAATGGAGCAATAACAGCAGCTAAATATTTATTTAATAAAGAAGCTGGATATTATAATATGGACGATATGTTAAAGTAACTAGGAGGATACAGATGATAAATTTAAATGACGCATATGAAATAGCAAGGTATATAAAAACAGTAGAAAAAAAGACACCAGTAAAGGTTTATGTAAATGGAGAGTTAAATGCTAAGTCAACTGAAGATTATAAAGTGTTTGGAAGTAATGGATCATACACTATAATAGGAGACTATGAAGCTATAAAAGAAGTTTTAGATGCTCAAAAAGATAGTTTAGTTGACATACACATGGAATATGACAGAAGAAATTCTGCTATACCAATGTATAATTACTTACATGAACATGCAAGAATAGAGCCAGGTGCTTATATAAGAGATATGGTTACTATAGGAAAGAATGCAGTAGTAATGATGGGTGCAGTTATAAACATAGGAGCAGTAGTTGGAGAAGGTTCTATGGTAGATATGAATGCTGTGATAGGAGCTAGAGGTACACTTGGTAAAAATGTTCACCTTGGAGCTGGGGCAGTAGTGGCAGGTGTTTTAGAACCACCTTCAGCAGACCCTGTTATAGTAGAAGATGATGCAATGATAGGTGCTAATGCAGTGATACTTGAAGGTGTAAGAATAGGAGAAGGTGCAGTAGTAGCTGCTGGATCTGTAGTTACACAAAATGTTCCTGCTGGAGCAGTTGTAGCTGGATCTCCTGCTAAAATAATAAAAATGAAAGATGAAAAAACTGCTGACAAAACAAAATTAATGGATGATTTAAGAAACTTAGATTAATAATAAAAATAAAAGAAGCTGATATATATCAGCTTCTTTTATTTTTAATTATTTTTTTTATAAATATGATTTAATTAGATCTTTATAGGTTAATATATTTTTATATCTAAAGATTTAAAATAGTGTATAATTATTTACATTAGAATTATTAATATCAATGATTAAAATTATACGAAAGGGATGGTTTGATCTATGAATACAGACTTTACACAAGCAGGATTATCTACTAAAGAAGTCGTAGATAGAGTTCAACGTGGTGAAAAAAATTCATCTGTAAAGCCATTAACTAGAAGTTATAAAAAAATATTTAAAGATAATATATGTACATTGTTTAATTTTATAAATTTTGTGATAGCTATTTTTATTATATATACAGGAAGTTATAAAAATTTATTATTTGTAGGGGTAATAATATCAAATATATTTATTGGTATATTTCAAGAAATAAGAGCAAAAAAAAGGGTAGATAAATTATCTTTATTAAATCAAGCAAAAGTAACTGTAATAAGAGACAATAAAGAAAGTAAGATAGATCAAAATGAATTAGTAAAAGATGATTTAATGGTTATAACTAGAGGATCGCAAATTTGTGTAGATGGAATTGTAATCAAGACTGAGGGATTAGAAGTAGATGAATCTCAATTAACTGGAGAATCAGATGTGATTTTAAAAAATGTTAATTCTAATGTTATGTCAGGAAGTTATGTTATTAGTGGATCAGCTTATGTAAAAGTTACAAATGTTGGAGAAGAAAGTTATGCATCTAAGATTGTAATAGAAGCAAAAAAAGAAAAAGACATAGATAGTGAATTAATAAAAACACTTAAGAAAATTATAAAAGTACTTGCTTTTGTAATAGTTCCAATAGGAATAGCATTAGCTTTATCTAAATCAGCATCTGGAATAGATAAAAATGAGGTTATATTAGGAGTTTCAGCAGCAATGACTGGAATGATTCCAGAGGGACTAATACTGATTACTTCTATTGCATTAGCTGGTGAAGTTATAAAGTTAAGTAAGAAAAAGGTTCTTGTAAAAACTTTGGGATCTATTGAAAATTTAGCGCGTGTAGATTTATTATGTTTAGATAAAACAGGAACTATAACCGATGGAAATATAAAACTAGTAGATATAATCGCATGTGGAGATTTTGAATTAGATAAGCTTAAAGAAGGCATTTCAACATTAGTAGAAAACCTTGAAGAAAATGCAACTAGTAAAGCATTAAAAGTAGGCTTGCCAAGCCCAAATAATTGGAAGATTATTAAAACTGTACAATTTTCATCTGCTAGAAAGTGGAGTGGAGTAAGTTTTGAAAATGAAGGTAGCTACATAATGGGAGCACCTGAATTTATTTTTAAAAACATACCTTCTAATATTCAAAATATAATAAATAAATCAACTGCTAAGGGTGAGAGGGTTTTAGCTTTTGCACATTCAAATGATACTATTGTTGATAATAAATTGCCAAAAGATATAAAATTAATAGGGCTTTCAATGATGGAAGATACAATAAGAAAAGAAGCTTCTAATACATTAAAATATTTTAAAAAACAAGGAGTATCAATCAAAATTATATCAGGAGATAATGCGAAGACGGTTTCTCAAATTGCAAAAAGAGCAGGTGTTGATAACTTTGATAAATACATAGATATGAGCACTGTTTCCGAGGAAGAAGATTTGAGTAATTATACAAATAAATATGAAATTTTTGGACGAGTTAGTCCTGAACAAAAAAAGAAACTTATAAAAGTTTTTAAAGATGAAGGCCATACAGTTGGTATGACAGGTGATGGTGTAAATGATATTTTAGCTCTTAAAGAATCAGATTGTAGTATAGTAATGGCAGAAGGCAGTGATGCTGCAAAAGGTGTTTCTGACTTTGTGCTTTTAGATTCCAATTTTGATTCTATGATAGATGTAGTCATGGGCGGTAGAAGGGTTGTAAATAATATACAGCAAGTAGCATCACAGTATTTAATTAAAACAGTATACTCAATTTTATTAGCTGTAATCTTTATATTTATTGGAAGATCTTATCCATTTCACCCTATACAATTAACTCCAATAACATCTCTGGGCGTTGGAATACCATCTTTCTTTTTAGCATTTAGACCAAATTACTCACGAATAAAAGAAAATCTACTGTTAAATATTTCAATACCTGCTTTTTCAGCTGGAATTTGTGTAGTTATTTATATAATACTTATATTAATTATGGGGAATATATTTAGTTTTAGCAATCAAATGATATCAACGTTATGTGTATTATTAACAGGTACAGTATGTTTTACATCACTATGGCGAATATCTAGACCTATTGATAAAAAAATAGGAATTATGCTAATTACGTTAATTACTTTATTCATTTTGACAATTGTAGTTTTCAGAGATATTCTTTCGTTTGTAAACATTATAAGTTTAAATATGATGATAGTATATGTGCCATTAATTTTAAGTGTTATACCTGTATATAATTATATTAGAAAAATAATAAACTATATTTTAAGAAAATACATCAAGTATAAAGAAATGAAGGGCGAAAAATTCTACAATATCAAAGTATAAAACAAAAAGCTGACACCTGTGTGCCAGCCTTTTTTGCGCCCAAAACATATTAATTGGTATAATTAAGTATCATAGGTTATCCATAGTTTTTGTAAACGTAATTTCATTAAGCATAAAAAAATTTTTATAAAAAACAAAAAATTAACATTTAAAATTTAATTATAGAAAATGAAAGAAGTGATTGAAAATATATCAAAAATAAAATTATAAAAGATTTAAATTGTATTATAAATAATAGTAATTTTAAAAAATAATTAAAAATTATAAAATATATAATTTTAGATTTTGAAAAGAATATAAATAGAAAAAATTAATTATCAAAATATTAAGAAAAAAATGGAATGAAATGGGTTGGGAAAATGATTGCAATATTGCGTTGACAATAAATAATAACTATATATAATATAGAGTGTAATCATATAAATTTTTTGGGGGGAAAAGATCTATGCCTGATCAAAATAGAAATTTAAAATGGCAAAATATTGCCTTGATGGGATTTGTCATGGTATGGGGATTTGGAAATGTTGTTAATAACTTTGCAAATCAAGGGCTTACTGTAGTATTCTCGTGGATATTCATGATAGCTTTATACTTTGTACCATATACATTAATGGTTGGAGAATTAGGGTCTGCATTTAAAGATTCTCAAGGGGGAGTTTCAGCTTGGATAAAATCAACTACAACACCAATGCTTGCATTTATGGCAGGGTGGACATATTGGGTTGTACATGTGCCTTACTTAGCACAAAAGCCACAATCTTTATTAATAGCACTTTCTTGGGCAGTTAGTCCATCAGGAGATTTAGCTACAACGTTAAAGGGATTAAATCCTTTAATATTACAAGGAATGGTACTTGTAGTATTTTTAGTGTTTTTATATGTTTCAACAAAGGGAATAAAAGTATTAAAGGTTATAGGTAACGTAGCAGGTACCTCAATGTTTGTTATGTCTTTATTATACATAGTATTAGGATTAGCAGCTCCAGCTATAACAGGTCATGTTGCAACACCTAATATAACACCTAAGTCATTTGTACCTAAATTTGATTTTGCATATTTAACAACTTTATCAATGTTAGTATTTGCTGTTGGAGGGTGTGAAAAAATAGCTCCATACGTAAACAATACTAAAAATCCATCTAAAAACTTCCCTAAAGGAATGTTGGTTTTAGCTGGAATGGTTGCTGTATGTGCACTTTTAGGATCAATAGCTATGGGGATGATGTTTAATGCTAACGCTATACCAGAAGACTTAATGATGAATGGTCAATACTATGCATTCCAATTATTAGGAGAGCATTATGGATTAGGTAGTTTATTCGTTATAGTTTATGCATTAGCTAATACAGCAGCGCAATTATCAGCTTTAGTATTCTCAATAGATGCACCACTTAGAGTTTTACTAGGGGAAGCTGATTCTAATTTTATACCTAAGGCGTTATCTAAAACAAATAAAAATGGCGTTTTAGTTAATGGATATATAATGACTGCTATACTAGTTTCTAGTTTAATAATAGTTCCAGCATTAGGAATAGGTAGTACTAACGATTTATTTGAATCGTTGTTAAAATTAAATGCAGTTGTAATGCCAATGAGATACTTATGGGTATTCTTAGCTTACATGGGTCTTAAGAAGATGAGCAGTCAATTCAAAACTGACTATAAATTTATAAAGAGTGACAAATTAGGATTCTTAGTTGGACTTTGGTGTTTTGGATTTACAGCATTTGCATGTATAATGGGGATGTTCTCTACAGATGCTACGGTATTTACTTCTGAATGGGTATTTAAAGTTGGTTTAAATATTATAACACCTTTAGTATTAATGGGAATAGGATTAATATTACCTGTTATAGCTAAGAGAACTAATGGAAGTGAAAAGACATCTAATTAATAAAGTTAGTTAAACATATATAAATGAGTGAAGGTAACTTCACTCATTTTTTTATTGTAATTTACTTAGGGATAAGGTTCTATATATACTTCCTCCACTAAAGCCGAAAATATTGGCTTTAACGTTTCGTCAGTATATATAGAACCCTATCAAAGGGTATCGATAATAAATAATGAAATAAGTCTTATCTATTTAAAATTTCTAAGGTTTGATTTATAAAATCTTCCTCGTCTTTTGCTGTTACTAGTTCATCATCTACATAACCTGTAAATTTTGATCCACATTCATATATGCAGTCCTCTTCTATATTAGTTTCTAATAAAGCTATTCTTAGGTCGTCTTTGTTAATACCAGAGCACATTGAACAGAAATTTACCATAAGGGCTACCTCCATATTAATATATACAATTATTTATACACTAAGAGATAGGGGGCTTAAACCTAGAATTGTTACTAAATTTGTAACTAATTTGTAACCCTTTTTCTGGTAATTATAGAAAATGTGTTTACAAACTATCTAAAATATATTATTATTAATAAAAGTTACAGAAAAGTAACAAAATTGAAGAGTATGAATTTTACCAGACAATATGGTCAATAATATATGATTTTTACTTATTTTAAATTAATGGAGGGATATTATGAGTATGAATAAAAGAACAAAAAAATCGTTAGTTTTAGCATTGGGATTAGTTGTAGGAGGGTTTTATGCATCTACAAGCCATATATATGCAGGAGAAAGAGAAGTAGTTAATGTAGAAACTTTAAATGTAAGAAGAGGCCCATCAATAGAAGAGCAAAGAATAGGGTCGTTAGACAGAGGTATAGTTGTTGAAATCTTAGAAACGAATAAGGGATGGAACAAAATAAAGCTTGCAGATGGAAATGAAGGATGGGTAAGTGGAAAATATACAGATAAAGAAAATGGAACTGTAACTGCTAGTAAATTAAATGTAAGAACAGGACCAGCTACAGAACATAAAAAAATAGATATGTTAGATAAAGATACAGAAGTTACACTTTTAGAAGAACAAGATAACTGGTATAGAATTAAATTAGATGATAAAAAAGAAGGATGGATTTGCGGAGATTACGTATTAACTGAGTCTCAAGCTAAAGAGAAAGAACAAAAACAAGCTAATGCTCCGGTAAAAAAGGTTAAGAGTGAATCAACGGTAGCAAGTGCTACAAATAATTCTTCTAAGCCACAAGAGACTAATTCATCTAATAGTAATAATGGGGCTTCAATGTCAGTAGAAGCAACTGCATATGCAGGAGATACTATAACTTCAACAGGAACTACTCCTAAATGGGGAACTATAGCGGTTGATCCTTCTGTTATACCATATGGAACAAAAGTATATATACCTAAATTTGACATGGTATTTACAGCTGAAGATACAGGAAGTGCTATAAAAGGAAAAAGAATAGATATATTCATGAATAGTGAATCAGAGTGTGTGAAATTTGGAAGACAAAATATGGAAATAAAGATATTAAAATAATTAATTTTAGAAAAGATGGTACGTTAAGCAAAGTTGCTTATGTACCGTCTTTTTTTTGTTTAAACACATAAAACAATCGTAAAAGTATGAATGAATTCAAATAAAAATCTATAATAGTTTGAAAATTAAGTTTTTTAAGCTGATTTTGGATTATATATAAAGTCATATTAAACAAAAACACAACATAATAAAGTTAAAGTAAAATTAACTTTATTATGTTAAGTTTGTAGAGGTTAAAATAACTTCGAACTTTAAAAAATTACAAAAAATATAGAATTTAGTGTATAATATAAATATGAAAAAGAGATGGAGGACATATATATGAAGAAAGTTGGATTAACAAGCAAAATATTAATTGGATTATTTTTAGGAATAATATTTGGTGTGTTACTTAGCAAAATGTCAAGTAGTTATATTAAGGATACAGTTATATTGGGCGGAATTATAAATGTAATAGGAAATGGATTCACAAAAGCTATAAAAATGATGGTAGTACCTTTGGTATTTGTATCATTAGTATGTGGAGTATCGGCTATGGAAGACATAAAGAAGTTAGGTAGAATCGGATTTAAAACTATGGGATTTTATCTAATGACAACAGCTATAGCTATTTGTATATCTTTAACATTAGGAGTTTTACTAAAGCCAGGAGCTGGACTTGACTTAGGTACTGTAGCAACTCAATCTACAAAGATCGCTGAAAACCAGTCATTACCAGAGGTAATATTAAACATGATTCCATCAAATCCTATAGAGGCTTTTGCAAACGGTGAAATGTTACAAATAATATTCTTTGCAATGCTTACAGGAATATCGATTAGCTTAGTGGGAGAAAAGGCAAAACCTTTAAAAAAGGCTTTTGAGTGTGCAAATGAAGTTTGCATGAAAATGGTAAGCGTAATAATGATGTTTGCTCCTTTTGGGGTATTTGCTCTTATTACAAATACTTTTGCAACAGTAGGAATAGATGCTATAGGTTCACTAGTAAAGTATATATTAGTTGTTTTACTTGGGCTTTTACTACATGTAGTAGTAGTTTATGGAGGTTCATTAAAATTATTTACTAAGTTTAGTTTTATAGGTTTTGTACGTAAATTTCCAAAGGTAGCTGCAGTTACTTTTTCAACTGCATCAAGCAATGCTTCAGTTCCAGTAAGTTTAGAACTTATGGAAGAAATGGGTGTTAGCAAAAGTATACGTTCATTTACAATTCCTATGGGAGCTACTATAAATATGGACGGAACAGCTATAATGCAAGGTGTAGCAGCTTTATTTATAGCACAAGTGTATGGAGTTCACTTAGGATTAAATGATATGTTAACAATAGTATTAACAGCGACTTTAGCATCAGTTGGAACAGCAGGAGTTCCAGGTGTTGGTATGATAATGTTATCTATGGTGATTCAATCAGTAGGACTTCCACTTGAGGGTATTGGACTTATAATGGGAGTAGAAAGAATAATAGATATGTTTAGAACTACAGTAAATGTTATGGGAGATAACACTTGTACACTTGTAGTTGCAAGTAGTGAAAAAGAATTTGAAGAAGTTAATATAGATTCTGCAGAAATAGCTTAGTAAGAAATTTATATGATTTTTTATTGACATAAAAATTTAGTGAGCTATAATTAAACTGTAATCTAAAATAAATAGCTAGGGGTGCCTTAATGGCTGAGAGATGATTTATTCATTAACCCTCAAACCTGATCTGGATAATACCAGCGTAGGAAAGCTTTACTAAATATACAAATGAAATTTATTTGCATAGTAAATTAAAAGCTATATTCCTAGGGGATATAGCTTTTTTAAATTCCAATAATTAAGGGGGAAACATCTAATGGGAAAGTATAAAGTGCCAACACTTACAATAGCAGGATCAGACTCATCAGGAGGTGCAGGTATACAAGCAGACCTAAAGACATTTAGTGCTATAGGAACTTATGGGATGAGTGTAATAACAGCTATAACTGCACAAAACACTCAGGGAGTATTTTTAGTAGAAGATTTAAGTAAAGAAATAATACAAAAACAAATAGAGGTAGTATTTGATGATATACATCCTAAATCAGTAAAAATAGGAATGGTATCTAGTCCAGAAATAATAAAGGCGATTGTTGAATCTTTAGATAAGTATAATCCAAAGTACTTAGTTGTAGATCCAGTAATGATATCTAAAAGTGGATATTCACTTTTAAAACCTGAGGCTAAAGACAATTTAATAAAATATCTTATACCTAAAGCATACATAATAACGCCAAATACATTAGAGGCTGAGGAAATAACAGGGATTAAAATTAATAATTTAGATGACATGAAGTTAGTTGGGAAAAAAATATTAGAACTAGGACCTCGATACGTGTTAATGAAAGGTGGACACTTAGATGGGGATGCAGTAGACGTTTTAATAGGCAAAGATACATTTGAAATTTATAAAAGCGAAAGATTGGATAGAAAAAATACTCATGGAACAGGATGCACACTTTCGTCTGCAATAACTGCAAATCTAGCACTAGGATTTGATGTAGTACAAGCCGTTTATAATGCAAAAGACTATATAACTAATGCTATAAAACATAGTTTTGACATAGGTAAAGGAGTAGGACCAGTACACCATTTTTATAAATTTGACTCAAATAAATATATGTAATAGGTAAAAAGGGAGAGATAAAATTATGTTTGAATTATTAAATAAAGTTAAGGAAATAAACCCATTAGTACTTCATTATACTAATGAAGTTACAATAAATGATTGTGCAAATGTAACTTTAGCGATAGGTGCAAGTCCGCTGATGAGTTACTCTTATGAAGAAGCAGAAGAGATAATCTCTATTGCAAGTTCTGTTGTTATAAATATAGGAACGATGAACTCATCTCATAGAGAACTGTTTATAAAAGCTGGTAAAATAGCAAATAAGCACAATAAACCTGTTATATTAGATCCAGTAGGAGTATTTGCTACATCTTCAAGAGCTTTGCTAGTGGAAAAATTATTAAATGAAGTAAAGTTTGATGTTATAAAAGGTAATGTAGCGGAAATTAAGTACATAGGAGGATTTAATGTAAAAGGAAAAGGTGTAGATTCCTTTGACGATGATGAAAACATAGACGATATAATAAAAAAAGTTGCTAAAAAACTAGAGTGTATAGTAGTAGCTACTGGAAAAATAGATGTAGTAACTGATGGAGAAAAAATTATAAAAATACATAATGGAACTTCTAAGTTAAAAGGAATAACAGGCACAGGATGCATGAGTGCTAGTTTAATAGGTAGTTATTTAGGAGCTAGCAATAATATTTTAAACTCTGCTGCAATGGGCGTTCTTACAATGAGTTTATGTGGAGAATTAGCATATATAGATAATATAGGAATTGGAAGTTTTAAAGTAAGTTTAATGGACAATGTATATAAATTAAATGAAGATAAGCTAAAGTTGTATTCAAAGATGGAGGTATTTTAATGAAATTTACAGATTGCTTATTTGAAGAAGTTAAAGATATATGGGAAAGTTATTTAAATCATACATTCGTAAGAGAAATAGGAGAAGGAACTTTACCAAAAGATAAATTTAAAAGATACCTTATACAAGACTATTTATATTTAAAAGAATTCTCTAAAGTTTTTGCAATGGGAATAATAAAAGCAGATACAGTTAAAGAAATGAAGTTTTTCAACAATGCAGTTAAGGGATCTATAGAAGATGAAGCTGCTATACATATTGAGTATATGAAAAAGCTAGGGGTACTTCCGATTGAAGCTGAAAAATGCGAATATGAGTTGGTTTCAAGCAGTTATACAAGTTATATGCAATCTGTTTCATTAATAGGTGGAGTTAAAGAAATAGTAATGGCAACTCTACCTTGCACTTGGAGTTACAATTACATAGGTCATTATTTGTATGAAAACTATAAAGAAAATCTAAATAATAACTACTATAAAGAATGGATAGAGATGTATGCAGATAATGAATTTGATGATGTATTAAATGAATGGCTAGAATATACAAATGAATTATGCAAGAACTTAAATGAAATTGAGACAAAGAAGCTTAAAGAAATATTTGTTAAATCAAGTTTATATGAATTAGATTTTTGGAATATGGCATATGAAGAGGCGAAGAAAAAATGTCAAGCTTAGTAATTATAATAATAAGTTTAATAATATTCTTTATGTATATAAAAGATGTAAACAAAAATAAGTTTTCCACTAAAGAAATAGTAATGATGGCTATGTTTAGCGCTATATCATTTACACTGTATATGATACAGTTCATAAGATATCCACAAGATGGAGGTATAACATTATTTTCAATGTTACCTACGATGCTACTAGCTATATTATATGGTCGAGGAGCAGGACTAACAGGTGGATTAATATTTGGATTACTAAAACTATTAAATGGAGCTTATGTAGTGCATCCAGCGCAATTTTTACTAGATTATATATTATCAAATATGGCACTTGGATTAGCAGGAGAATTTGGAAAAGAGAAAAAAAGCGATATGTTCAAAGGATGCTTATTTGCAAGTAGTTTAAGTGTGTTGGTAAGTATAATATCAGGAGTCATATATTTTGGACAGTATGCTCCAGAGGGAATGAATATAGTACTTTATTCTTGTATATATAATATATCAAGTTCAGGAGTTGAAGGATTACTTTCTAGTATAATATTAGTTTTATTACCTATAAAAAGATTTCGAAAAGTGTTGAAATTATCAACTAATTAAAGGGAGAACAAAATGGAAGAAAAATTAAAATTATATTTAGTTACTGACTCAGAAATACTAAATGGAAGAGATTTTTATAAATGTATAGAAGATGCATTAAAAGGCGGGGTAACAACTTTACAGTTAAGAGAAAAAAATGCCAATGGAAAAGAATTTTTAGAAAAAGCATATAAATTAAGAGAGCTTACTAAAAAATATAATGCTTTATTTATAATAAATGATAGAGTAGATATTGCTATGCTTTGTGACGCTGATGGCGTTCATGTGGGACAAAGTGACATACCTTTAAAAGAAGTTAGACAGTTAATAGGAAAAGATAAAATCATAGGAATATCAGCACATAACATAGAAGAAGCTGTTGATGCAAAAAATGGTGGGGCAGATTATATAGGAGTAGGGGCTATGTTTAATACAACTACTAAAAATGATGCTACTATAGTTACAGTAGATCAACTAAAAGAAATTGATGAAAAAGTTGATATACCTAAAGTTTTAATAGGTGGGATAAATTTAGATAACATAGAGGCATTTAAGGGTATAAATATAGAAGGATATGCAATAGTATCGGCTATATTAAAGTGCGATGATATATATAGTGAATGTTTAAAGTGGACAACATCTTTGAAAGAATACATGCAGGAGGTTAATTATGATAAATGCAATCATAATATTAGGTAGTATAGGATTTTTTATATATTACCTAAAAGGTTTAAAAAATACCAAATTCACTACGAAAACAGTTGTTATGATAGGTATGTTTAGTGCTATATCATATATACTTAGTATGATACAGTTTATAAAATATCCTCAAGGTGGAGAGATATCTTTATTTTCAATGTTACCAACGATGTTACTTTCAGTTTTATTTGGAAATACTGTAGGCATAACTGGTGGACTAGTTTATGGATTATTAAAATTATTAAATGGACCGTATATAATACATCCAGCACAATTTTTACTAGATTATATATTACCAACAATGTTACTTGGATTAGCTGGAACATTGGGGAAAGAGAAAAAATCAAAGGTTATACTAGGATGCCTATTTGCGTTAGTTATTAGTGTATCTATGAATATAATATCAGGATGTGTATTCTTTGGAGACTATGCTCCAGAAGGAATGAACGTATTTGTATACTCATTCTTATACAATGTATCAAGTTTAGGAGTAGAGGGGTTATTGTCTATATTAATAATTGGAATACTTCCACTTGAACGATTAAATAGATCGATAAATTTAAGTAGTAATTAGAAAAGCTAAATAAATAGAGTTTTAAAAAATGAGGTTATTATATAAGTTTTGCTTCTAAAGCGGGAAAGATGCTTTGAAGGGCGCTAAAACTTATATAATAACCTCATCTTCGTTAACTTAATACTTATTTAGCTTTTGCAGGGGTGGGAAAATGGAAAGTATTAAGAAAATATGTATATATAGTTGACAATATATAAAAACTGATTGTAGACTGTATTTTATAGATATATAGAAAGAAGGTAATATAATGGAAGAAATATATAAATTAATAGAAGATAAAATGAAAGCTGCAGGATACAATGGATATATAAGTGGAGAAGAAATATACGATGAAATATGTGATGAAATTGAAGAAAAAGAAAATGGAAGTTACATATTTATGTCTAAGAAAGAAGATGATATATTCTTTGAATATAAGATAGATATTATGGATGAAAACTTTAATTTATCTTACATAGACATAAATACTCCAATAGGAAAAGTTCATGTAGATTTTGATGCATAGTAATAAATAAAAAGTTCTAAGATTAAAAAACTTAGAACTTTTTTGAAATCTATGGTTGACAATTTTAAAAGTTCTGAATATAATGAAAAAGTAAGATATAATTAAATAGTTTCGGTAGGTGAGGTTACCTTAGGGATACGGGTTGCTGCCGCGAAATAGTGGAGACACTATTAGATGGTTAGCAGTATACGTCGAAGAAGGCGTATTCTAATGCAATTACATTGCCCTAAGAAGCTAAAGCTTGGACGAATATTATTAAGTATACAGTAGAAGATACTTTTTAATTGCGCTTTCATTATCCTCGTTTACCAAAACAAACGAGGATTTTTTAATGCTAAAAATCAAAAGTATTAATTAAACATGAATTAATTTGAATTATGGAGGTGAAAATAAAGTGGACTTAGAAAGTAGTAGGTGTATGAGAACAGATGGCATAGAACTTGAACAAGACTCAGATTGGCTCTATTTTTATTGTAAAATTGAAAACAAAATAGTTAGTAAAAGTGATATGTTATATACTGATATACTAACTATATAAGCTCATTTTGTTTTCAATTTAAAAATAAAGTACAAGAGTTTTATTTATGCTGCCTGTTTACTAAAAATAATATAGTAACAGGCATTTATTTTGTCATTTATTCTCATGCACTTACCCAAATCGTAAGGAGGGAATAATATGAAAATGATGAATATGAAAACAAAAAGAAAAGAAGAATTAAAAGAGGAAAGAAAAAATTTAACAGAAAACAAATTAAACAAAGCTGCAGTATTATCACAAGCAGAATTGTTTGATTTTTTACAAACAGATTTAAATGGATTAAGTGATAAAGTTGCTAAAGATAGAATTGAAGAATATGGATTAAATGAAATTACAGATAAAAATAATGACACTTGGTATAAAAGATTATTCCATGCATTTGTAAACCCATTTACAATAATACTTGTAGTGCTTGCTTTAATATCATTTATAACAGACTTTATTATAGCTCCACCAGAAGACAAAAGTTTAACTGCAGTAATCATAATAGGAACTATGGTTACATTAAGTGGAGTATTAAAATTTGTTCAAGAAGGTAAGTCAAGTAGCGCGGGTAAAAAATTAAGAGAAATGATAATAACTACAGCTACAGTATTACGTAGTGAAGAAGAAGTAGAAGTACCTATAAATGAATTAGTTCCAGGGGATATAATAAAGTTAGCTGCAGGAGATATGATTCCAGCAGATATAAGAATAGTATCATCAAAGGATTTATTTATAAGTCAAGCATCAATGACGGGGGAATCTGAACCTGTTGAAAAGTTTGGAAAAGAGTTAGAAACAGTTTCTGCAATGAGTCAATCTCCACTTGAGTTTGAAAATTTAGCTTTTATGGGAACGAATGTAATAAGTGGATCAGCAACTGCAGTTGTAGCAGTTACAGGAGATGATACTTTTATAGGAAACATAGCTGATATAGTTACAGAAAAAAGAGAAGAAACAAGCTTTGATAAAGGTGTAAACTCAGTAAGTATGATTTTAATTAAATTTATGGCAATAATGGCTCCAACAATTTTTATAATAAATGGAATAACTGATGGAGACTGGGTACAAGCATTTTTATTTGGTATATCAATTGCAGTAGGTTTAACTCCTGAAATGTTACCTATGATAGTGACAACAAACCTTGCAAAAGGTGCTGTAGCAATGTCTAAGAGAAAAGCAATAGTTAAAAATTTAAACTCTATCCAAAATTTTGGAGCAATAGATGTATTATGTACTGATAAAACAGGGACTTTAACAGAAGATAAAATAATATTAGAACGTCACTTAGATGTTGAAGGAAATGAAAACTTAAGTGTTTTAAAACATGGATATTTAATAAGTCATTTTCAAACAGGACTTAAAAATTTACTAGATTTAGCGATACTTGAATATGGGGAGAAAAAGAATTTATCTGGAATTTTAAAATCATATGAAAAAGTTGATGAAATACCATTTGACTTTACTCGCCGTAAAATGTCAGTAGTTTTAAGTGATGAAAATAGTAACAATCACTTGTTAACAAAAGGTGCAGTAGAAGAAATGTTAGACATTTCAAGTCAAGTTGAATATAGAGGCGAAGTAGTTAAATTAACTGAAAATTTAAAAGAAAAAGTATTAAAAACGGTAGAAGATTTAAATGGAAAAGGTATGAGAGTTATCGGAGTAGCTAGAAAAGCTAACGTATCAAAAAACACAGAATTCTCAATAGCTGATGAGAAAGATATGATTTTAGTTGGATATATAGCATTTTTAGATCCTCCAAAAGAGTCATCATACGAGGCTATAAAAACTTTAAATGAATATGGTGTAGATGTAAAGGTATTAACTGGAGACAATGAAAAAGTAACAAAATATGTATGTAAACAAGTTGGAATAGATGTAGGTCATATAATACTTGGACACCAAGTTGAAGTAATGTCAGATGAAGAGTTAAAAGAAGAAGTAGAAAATACAAATGTATTTGCAAAACTTTCACCAGAGCAAAAATCTAGAGTAGTGTCAATGTTAAGAAGTAATGGTCACGTAGTTGGATTTATGGGAGATGGAATAAATGATGCACCAGCTATGAGAAAAGCAGATGTTGGTATATCAGTTGATACAGGTGTAGATATAGCAAAAGAGTCGGCAGATATAATATTACTTGAAAAAGACTTAATGGTTCTTGAAAAAGGAATAAAAGAAGGTCGTAAAACTTATGCAAATATAATCAAATATATAAAAATGACCGCAAGTTCAAATTTTGGTAATATGTTTAGTGTATTAGCTTCAAGTATATTCTTACC
This sequence comes from Paraclostridium ghonii, assembly GCF_023653455.1. Taxonomy (GTDB): domain Bacteria; phylum Bacillota; class Clostridia; order Peptostreptococcales; family Peptostreptococcaceae; genus Paraclostridium; species Paraclostridium ghonii. Next base: position 3,318 of record NZ_JAKEDR010000021.1, on the reverse strand, counting down.
ATTTTTACCGATGCTTCCAGTTCAATTATTAATGTTAAATCTTATATACGATATATCTTGTATGTCGATACCATGGGATAATGTAGATGAAGACTATTTAAAAGTACCACGCAAGTGGGATGCATCATCAATTGGTAAATTTATGAAATGGATAGGACCTACAAGTTCAGTATTTGATATAACAACATATCTATTAATGTACTTTGTTATATGCCCTGCTGTAGTAGGTGGTGGATACAACGATCCAGGAGTAGATAAGACTTTATTTATGATGTTATTTAATGCAGGATGGTTTGTTGAATCGCTATGGTCTCAAACATTAGTAATTCACATGATAAGAACTCCAAAGATACCATTTGTTCAAAGTATAGCATCACTTCCTGTAATGATAGTAACAACTATTGGTATAGCAGTAGGAACAATAATACCATATACTCCATTTGGAAGTGCATTAAAACTTTATCCTATGCCAATGGTATACTTTGCATGGTTAATAGCTACAATAATCGGATATATGGTTTTAGTTACTATAGTTAAAAAAATATATATAAAAAAATATGGAGAATTATTATAGATAATCTATTTAATACAAATATAATTTATAAAAATATGGTTTATAGATATAGATAGTTCATTAATATATGTAGACTATTAAAAAAGTTATTAACAAATGGAAATATATATAGACTGACGAAACGTTAAAGTCCTCCTATATATATTCCATTTAGATTACAGAACAGAACAAAAAAGCAGGGTATATTGATCTGATAAAAGACAATATATCCTTCTTTTTCTATAGCAAATATAGTTAATAGTTTTATAATATCAAAATAATAAAAGGTATATGTTATAATTAATATATTGAAATTAATGATCATTAAAAAGAGGAGAAACTTATGGATTTATTTGATTTATTAGAACAAAAAGAAGCTAAAGAAGAGAAAATCAAAGAATCTGAATTATCTAGAGGTGATTGTATAAGACTTAATAGCTATGTTGGATCTAGATTGAACACAGATTTTAGAATGAAAAATAAAAAAACTAATAATATACAAGAAGAAATATCTACAACAGAGGAAACTACAAATACAGAATATAACAAAATTGAAAAAATAGAAGATGTACAAATAAATGAAATTACAGATAAAGAAAAGCTACTTGTTATAGATGGGTCATCATTACTTAGTACGAGTTACTTTGCAAGACTTCCAAGACAAATAATGTTTGCTAAAACTATAGAAGAAAAAGAACAATACTATGATAAAATACTTCAAACAAAAGACGGTATATATACAAATGGAGTTTTTGGATTTATGCAAATTATGCTATCTATGATAAGAGAGCAAAAACCTACACACTTAGCCGTATGCCTAGATTCTACAAGAATGACTTTTAGAAAATTAATATATAATGATTACAAAGGTACAAGAAAGCCTATAGAAGTTCCTTTAAAAGAACAATATGATTTACTAAGAGATATGCTTGAGGCGATAGGAGTAAAAGTTTTAATTTCTAGTCCAAGCAAAGACTATACAAATGTATTTGAAGCTGATGATTTTGCAGGAACTTTATCAAAAAAATTCCAATCTCAAATTCCAGTAGCATTATATACTAAAGATGAAGACTATTTACAATTAGTAGATTATAATACTGTTGTTTGGATGAACACATCAAAAGCTACTGATATAGCTAAAGCTTGTGATATAAATTTAAAACAATGTAATTTACCAAATAATACTTTTGAATATACAGTGGACTTATTAAAGAAAGTAAAAAGTTTAAAACCCCATCAAATTGTTGACTATAAAGCTATATCTGGAGACTCATCAGATAATATACCTGGGATAAAAGGACTAGGAGATACAACAAGTATACCTTTACTTCAAAAATACAACACATTAGAAGATATATATAAAGATATAGAAGCCTTGGATGAAAAAGGATTAAAGTTAAAAGCAACAGACTGGAAAAATGAATTAGGAATAAGAAATCCTATGAAAAAGTTAGTTGAGCAAAAAGATAATGCATTTATGTCTAAAAAATTAGCAACAATAAAAACCGACATAGATATAGACTTAACTGTAGATGATTTAAAGATAAACATAGATAAACAAGTACTAAGAGAACAATTAGATAAATACGAAATGAAAAGTATAAAACTATAAAAATATAAAAAAAAAACTCAAAATAAGTATAATGAGTAGCCCAGGGTGGAGATATAAGTTTAAGCGACCTTCAAAGCATCTTTTTAAGCGACTACGTTCGCTATATGAGAGTAGTGAAATATAAGATTTGGGAGCAAAACTTATATTTCCACCCTAAGTACTTTTACTATTTTGAGGCTTTATTTTTTTGCTTTTATTTTTTCGTTGTATTAACTACTATATTATGATATTTTATACTTGTAAAATAATGGAACGCAATAAATTGATTATGCTATAAAATATTGTATAGTGGATAATTAAAACTGACATTTTTTTTAAAAAAATTGGAATGTATACAAAATTCAATATTATAATAATAATAATTATGTAGTGATATAAATGTTTAAGTAATACGACTTTAGGTTCAATATGTAAAATATCAGATTTAAAGTTATGTGATATAAAAGCTAATAAGGGAGTAGAAAGTATGAGTTTATGTAAGAGTGCAGTTATATTAGCTGGTGGGAAAAGTAGTAGGATGAAGTTTGATAAGCAGTTTTTAGTTATATATGAAAAAAGACTTGTATATGATTTAGCTAATAAATTAAAAAAAAATTTTAATGAAATCATAATTGTTACGAACAAACCTGAATTTTACAATGATTGTGATTATAAAATTGTAAGTGATGAAATTAAAGATTGTGGACCTTTAAGTGGGATACATATAGGTCTTAAGTGTGCGAATAGTGAATATGTTTATTTTTTAGCATGTGATATGCCTAATATTGATGACAATTATATTAAGTTTTTAAAAGATACTTTAAACGAAGAAAATGATGCTTATATTTGTAAGTTTGATAACTTTGCAGAGCCATTTCATGCGATTTACAAAAAAAGCTTATTTAATGATATAGGTAAATTCTTATTAGAAAGTGATGAAAAATCTATAGTTAGATTTTTAGCAAGTGAAAATAAAAATATAACTTATTTAAATAAGGATGATTTTAATAAAAATAATTTTAATAAAAATATTTTTATTAATTTAAATAATCAACAAGATTTACATAATTTCATAAAGGAAGTTGAAATAAATGGAGACTACTAAGATATATATTATAAAAAATATCATGATGAGAAAATTGATGAAGTTGAAGATTTAGTTGTATGTGAATAT
>NZ_JAKEDR010000209.1 GCF_023653455.1 Paraclostridium ghonii | reverse complement strand
ACTTAAATCTATAGAAGTTGCAAGTTTTAAATTTTTTATAAACTTTTCTATAGAATTTAATATATTATTTTTTGTACTTTCGTCATCTTGTCTTTTAAGCTTGTCTTTATAGTAATTAATATATTTTTCTATATAATCTTTGTAATCATTTTTATTTTCTAAAGACAAATATAAAAGTATGTAATTAAAAATATTATCAAATTCATAATCTGTAAATATAATGTTTTCTTTTTCAAGATTATTTAAAATCTCATTTCTAATTGATATAACATTCAAACTTATATAGTTACTAAAAAAATCTTCAATGTGTATATTTTCATATTTCAAGCTACTTTCTAATATACATCTTATTAAGTCCTTATTATCTCCATCAATGCTAATCCCAAATTTATGCTTTGATATTATTTTTAAATTATATATTTTAAGTATTTGTTTAACTTCTTTCAAATCATTTTTTATAGTGGATAAACTAACATACATCTCATCTGCTAAGCTTTCAACTTTTAATGTATCTCCTCTATATAACAATAATATTTTCTTAAGTATGTAGCTAGTCCTGTCAAAATCATCATTTATAGGCTTTCCTTCTATATGGTTTAAACTGCTTATATCTCCAACTAATTTATATCCTACTCCCCTTGAAGATTCTATTTTCACATTTTCCATTATAGAATTTATATTCTTTACTTCTCCCTGAATTGTCTTTGTCGAACAACCTATTTCCGTTGCTAATGCCTTACTACTTATAGGTTGTTTACTACTTTTTAATATATAAATAATTTTACTTTGTCTTTTACTTAAAATACACTTCAATATCATCAACCCTTATCATATTGTTTATAGTTAATATTTATTTTACTATAAATAATGCATAGCTTTCAAATAAATTAAAAAGTGTAGACTTATAAAAATCTACACTTTTTAATTTAGATTCAGTTTTTTAGCTTTTTATTAATCTCTATAGTTTTGTATAGCACTCTTTGCTACTGACATAGCATTTTCAACAGCGCTTAAAGTATTTTGTAACTCTTGTTTATTTTGTTCTTTTTCAACAGTAGTCATAGCTTGACTTAAATCATCCTTTGCAGATTGTAATTGATTGCAAGCACATTGTAAGTTTTCTTTTGCATTTTTTTTCATTTTACTTCCTCCTTATGTATTTTAAATTGTAACTCAAGTAAATTACATAAGTATTATGCCCAATATAAACATTAGTATCCCTTTTAACTATACATAAAGATTAAAAATAAATATAATGTATATCTATTACTGTTTTTTATATAACATATCAAGATGTGGAATATCATCTTCTAAGTATACATCTGATACTTCTTTAAACCCTAAACTCTTATAAAACTCTATTAAATAAGCTTGAGCTGATATTTTAATTTCACTTTCATTTAAATTATTTTCTATAAACTCAATAGCTTTTAGCATCATATCTCTTGCTAAACCTTTACCTCTATATTCTTTAGTTATTAATACTCTTCCTATAGAAACCTCTTCAAATGATATCCCTTTTTCTAAAATTCTTAAATAAGCTACAATTTTACCATTTTCTTGTGCAAATAGATGATATGAACTTTTATCTTTAAAATCTAAATCTTGGTATGGACACTTTTGTTCTACTACAAATACTTCTACTCTAGCACTTAATATTTCGTATAATTCACCTATATTTAGTTCTTCATATTTTTTTAATTTCCATTCCATTATTTTTTCCTCCTCTATTTGTTTATATAATCTCTTTTGTTGCCTTTTTTTACATACTCCCAATCTTTTTCTATATTGTTTCTCATTCTTTCCAATAAACTTAAAAGCAACTCTATTTCTTCTTCATTAAATCCTTTTAGTGAATTTTCTATGGATAGTTGCTCTTCACTTTTTAAGACTGAGTGTATTCGCCTAGCTTTTTCTGATGGATATAACTCAAAAGCTCTTTTATCATTTTCATTATGCTTTTTTATAACATAATCTTTTTCTACTAACTTTTTAACAGCTTTTGCAGTTGTAGTTCTATCCACGTTTAATAAATTAGATAAAGTTTCTTGATTTATACCTGGATTTTCACATATTCTTACCAAAAATAGATATTGCCCTTTTTCTAATCCTATTTCTCTAAATTCTACATCACTTATTGTCTGTAGACATCTTGCAATTTTGCCTATCTCTCTAAGAATTAAATAACTCATGTAATCTCTCCTTTAAAAATACTTGAACTTTCATCTATATTTAATTTATCACAATATACTTGAACTTTCAAGTATTTTATATAAAATAAAGGTAGATTCTTAATTCAAAAGAACCTACCTTTGTTTTATTTATATGAAATATTAAACCAAATCAAGTGATTATTTTAATTCACTTCTTAGCTTTTTAGCTTTTATTGAAAATAATATAGTAAATACTATAGCAATTGTAATACCTATTGTATTAGATATTCCTGCATGTAATCTAAATCCTTCTGGTGCTTGAAGTATATATGCAAATGTTACAGCTGTCATGAATATAGCAGGTATAGTACTTATAAAATGATTCTTATTATGTTTTGCTAAATATGCTGATCCTGTCCATAACATTATCATAGCTAATGTTTGGTTAGCCCAAGAGAAATATCTCCATATTATATTGAAATCTATGAAAGTTAAAGCTATCCCTACTATAAATAATGGTATAGATATCATAAATCTATTTTTTATACTACCTTGATCTAGTCTCATAGCATCTGCTATTGTAAGTCTTGCACTTCTAAATGCTGTATCTCCACTAGTTATAGGGCAAACTACAACACCTAATATTGCAAGTGCTCCACCTATTGGTCCCATTAAAGTTCTTGATATAACATTTACAACTGTAGCTGGTCCACCTTGTGATAATATAGCATCAAGTTGAGGAACTCCTCCAAAGAATGTCATAGCTGCTGCTGCCCATATTAAAGCTATTATACCTTCTGCAACCATTGACCCGTAGAATATTCTTCTAGCTTCGCTTTCTTTTTCAACACATCTTGCCATCATAGGAGATTGCGTTGCATGGAATCCAGATATTGCTCCACATGCTATTGTTATAAATAAGAATGGGAATATTGGTTGTCCTTTTGGATGTAAATTTTCAAATGCTATATTAGGTATATCATAGCCTTGGAATATTAAACCTCCTGCAACTCCTATAGCCATTATTAAAAGTGCTGCTCCAAATAGCGGATATATCTTTCCTATAACTGCATCTACTGGTAAAACAGTAGCTAATATATAATATAGTACTATTATAACAACCCATATCTGAGTATCTATAGATGTTAAAGTTGTAAGTAATGCTGCTGGTCCTGTCATAAATACAGTACCCACTAGAATTAAAAGTATAACTGTAAACACTCTCATTAAATTTTTAGTTGAGTTTCCTAAATATTTTCCAACTAACTCAGAAGCTGAGTCTCCTTTGTTTTTCATTGATAAATATCCAGATAAGAAGTCATGAACTCCTCCTGCAAATATTGTTCCAAATACTATCCATAAAAATGCTGCTGGTCCAAATAAAGCTCCTTGTATAGCTCCAAATATAGGTCCAAGTCCTGCTATATTTAAAAATTGTATAAGGAATATCTTTCTCCATTTCATTGGAACATAGTCTACACCATCTTCAAGTGTAGTAGCTGGTGTTTTAATACTATCATCAATTCCAAAAGTCTTTTCTACAAATTTACCATAAATATAATACCCAATTATAAGTAACGCTATTGATCCTAAAAAACTTATCACATCAATCGCTCCTTTACTAGAATTTTTTTAAAATAATGTTAAGAAATTGTTTTCTTAACATTATTTTAATATGCATTTGTTTTAATTTGTCGATTTATGCATTAAAAGTTATTTTATATTCATGAAATGCATTTTTTATGTAATGAAATGCATTCATAGTATATAATTTACAAACAAAAAGGAGTAATTTTAAACTACTCCCTTTATATTTTAATTTTATAAATTATATAACTAATCTAACCATTTAACTATGCCACTTTTCATATCATGTTTAGCCCCTATAACTTTAACTTTATTTTCATCCATATATTTTTTTACTATATCATTATTTTTAATTGTATTAACTGAGTTTTCAATGTTAAATTCAACTGCATTATTGTAAATTTCTTCTTGTGATCCACCCTGTAGCTTAGCTTTTTCATAACTTGGTCTAATTTTTTTTATTATAGTTTCCAGCTTACCACTTATATTTTCTTCAGATGCTCCTTTTACCGCTCCACAATCGTCATGACCCATAACTACAACTAATGGAACATCTAGTTCACTTATAGCATATTCTATACTCCCTAATTCAGTATCATCAACTACGTTTCCAGCTACCCTAACAACAAATAAATCTCCTAAACCTGTGTAAAATACATTTTCAGGTACAACCCTTGAATCAGAACACGTTAAAATAACTGCATAAGGTTTTTGACCTTTCTCAAGTAGTTTCTGTCTTATCTCCTTGTCAATTTTATTTTTATTATAAGTTGCATCTATATATATTTCATTTCCTTTTTTTAATCTACTTAAAGAATCTTTTTCTATATCACTATAAGTTTGAATAGTATTGTGATTATCATTACTTATGCTTTTGCTTTCTAATCCTTCAACAAATGTCTTTAAGCAAAATAAACATACAAGTATAAAAACCGCTAATAATAATTCTCTTTTTTCTCTCATACCTATCACCTATCTAAT
>NZ_JAKEDR010000208.1 GCF_023653455.1 Paraclostridium ghonii | reverse complement strand
GATGGTACTTGGTGGGAAGCTGCCTGGGAGAGTAGGACGTAGCCGCGTAATCTTTTTTATTTTACGTACAACTGTTGGTGGTTAGTATTAAGTTACATTTGAAGTCATAAAGCTGAGAAGATGCTTTAAAATGACTTCTGCATTGTAACTTAATACTAACCACCTTTTTCATATAGTAAAATAAATAAAGAATTACGCTTATGCGAGATAAAGATGAAAAAATGCTTTAAAATGATCTCTACGTTGTAAACTAACACTAACCATCTTTTTCGTATAGTAAAATAAATAAAGAATTACGCTTGTACTATGTGAAGATATAAAAAATAAAAGAAATTTTAAAATAGCTTCTATATCGTAACTTAATACTAGTTACCTTTTTTGTTAGGCAAAATAAAAAAATTACGGTTGTACGATGTGAAGATATAAAAATAGAGAAGCTGATTTAAATGACCGAAGTGATGTTTTTTTATATGGTATAATTACTTTATAAAGGAAGGGATAATTCATGAATGTTATAGTAAATGATATTTTAAATGATAGAAAAATTAATGATATAAAAGATAAATATATAGAATTTGCTAGTAAAGATTTATACAAAACAAAGAGTATATTATTGCTAGTGCCAAATAATAAAATAAAGTTTAAGTATAATGAGTTAATAAATTTAGATATAAGTGAAGAAATAAATATTTCAACGTATACTTCGTTTATAATAAAAGAAGTTGTAAAGTTTTGGCCGATCATAGAGAAAAAATGTGATAAAATAGTTAACCATAAAGTAAAGCCGTCTATTATAAGCAGTAGTTTAAGTGATTATATATTAAATCAAATAGTTGAAGAAAAAAGGATAGAAGAAAATTTTTTCAATGATATAACATCATCTAATAGAAATATTGCAAGTAGTATTAGCTTTAATATAAACAAAGGTTGTCAAAGCTTAATTGATTTAGAAGATATAGGAAATAAAATATACTATTCAAAGTCTAATCAAAATAAAATTGATAGATTCTCATATAGCCAAATGCAAGAGATAATAAATGAATATTTAAACTTATTATTAAAAAATTCAGTTATAGATAATTCTATAGCTATATACTTATACAATGAATATCTTTTAAAAGATAATGAATATTTAATGAATTTAAAAAGAACTACACATTATTTAATCGTAGATAGTTTGGAAAATTGTACAGTAAGTGAAGTAGATTTTATAGACATATTATTAGATAGTGTAGATGAGTCGTATATGTATATAAATCAGACAAAAGACTATGCTGCTTTTAATAATGTAGATATAAAATATATAAAAGATAAGCTGTTTGATAAATGTAAGTTTATAAAAAATAGTTATACAACTGAATCAAATATATATGAACTATTAAATTTTAATAAAAAAATTGAACTAAATCAAAACATCCAATTATATAGCCAGATGATAGTAGAAGCTAGTAATCAAGTTATAGATTTAATAAATAAAGAGTATAAAGCAAGTGATATTGCTATTATTTCACCAGTTAGTAATACTATTATAGACTATGAAATAAAAAGTATATTGTCAAAAAACAATATTAAAATTTATAATACAAAACAAGATAAAAGAATAATTGACTATCCTTATGCACATGCATTAATGGTAGCAGCATGTATATTTTACGAATGCGAAGAACTTTTAAATAATGAAGATTATATTAGTTTTATATGTGTTTTATTAAATACGAATAAAATTAGAGCAAAAAAAATATTAAACAATAAATTGGAATCTAATAAATATAATGAAATATTAAATTACATAGAAAATAAAAAATTTAAAAATGTAAATATATATGAATTTTTAATTAAGTTTTATATAGATAAATTACTAGAACTACCTAAGGGTAAAGATAGTGTGAAGATTTGCAAAAAAATAATTCAAGAAAGCGAAAACTTTACAGAAAATATATCTTTATTAGCACTAGATAAAGATATGTCTAAGGAAAAAATTTTTATAGAAGCTTTAAGGGGTAGTATAAAAGATTATTATACTTTATCAGAATTAGAGGATTTTAAAGGTGAAGACTGCGTAGTATTGACAACTCCATATACATACATATCACATAATATGAAAAATAATATACAGATTTGGTTGGATATAGGAAGTAATATGTGGAGCATGAAATCTGAAAAAGAAATAAGTAATGTTCACGTTTTAAAAAAATCTTTTACTGAAGGATTTATATATAGTGAAGATATTGAAGAGTTTTATAAAAACTATTATCTAAATAATACTCTTTATAATCTTCTTTTAAACGCTGAAAAAGTATATGCATATAAAAGTGAATATAGCGTAAATGGATATATACAAGAAGGTAATTTGTATGGATTAATATTAAAATTAATAGATAAAGGTGATTTTAATGAAAATAAATTATAGATGTGATCAAATACCTATAATAAATTATGAAGGTGGAACTATGGCAGTCCCTGCGGTTCCAGGAGCTGGGAAAACTTTTATAGTTACCAATCTAGTTGCAAAATTAATAAGTCAAGGTAAGCATAAGCCAGGTAAGATACTTATTCTTACTTATATGAATAGTGCAGTTAATAATTTTAAAGGTAGAATAGCTAAGTTATTAGATGAAAATGATATAGATGATAAAAACTCATATGAGGTCATGACAATTCATAGTTTAGCTGTAAAAATAATAAAAGAAAAACCTGAAATAGTAATGTTAAGCGATGAATTTAGTATAGTTGATGATTTGAAGAAAAGTATTATACTAAATGAAGGTATAAATAATTTTAAAAACAATGGAGGAGAAAAAGCTTTTAATTTTTTTGTTAAAGAACAAAGAGATGAAGAGTGGAGAAATAGATGTTTAGAATCTTGGAATCAAGGCTTTTTTGACTTGGTAGTAAATTCTATAAGCGAATTAAAGTACAAAGATATTTCACCAGACAAATTGGAAAATATAATTTTAAATGGGCATAAGGGAATATTAAAGTGTATTTTACCTATATATAAAGATTATGAAAGAAAATTAAAAAATAATGGACTACTAGATTATGATGATATTTTAATATTAGCATATAAAGCACTTATTAGTGATGAAGATTTAAAATATAAATTTCAAAAGAGATACTCATATATATTTGAAGATGAGTGTCAGGATTCTAATGAGCTTCAAGGAAAAATAATAAAATTATTATCCGAAGATAATAATAATTTAGTTCGTGTTGGAGATGTAAATCAAAGTATAAATGGAACTTTTTCATCATCGAATCCAATGTTTTTTAAACAGTTTATGGAAGAGGCTGATAATTGTTACAAGATGGACATGTCAAATAGAAGTTCTAAAGATATTATTGAATTATCAAATAGACTAGTAAAATTGATTACAAAAGACTTTTATTTAGAAGATTGTAAATGTGCATTAGAAGATATGGAGATAAAAACTGTTCCAGAAGGTAAGGGATATAAAGAAAATCCTAATCCTAATAAATATCTACTAAATGCAAAATGGTATGAAACATGGGAAAAAGAAATAGTACAAAATGTAAAGTTTGTAGAGTATATAAAAGCTAATACTCCAGATAAAAGTATAGGGATATTAGTTCCCTTTAATAATCAAGTAAGAGAAGTTGCTCAAATTTTAGAAGAACACAATTTAGAATTTGATGAACTAGGGCCAAACTCATCTCACAAAAGAAAAGTAATAAATAGTGTAGGCTATATAATTGATTTTTTAGCTCAATGTGATAACAATGAAAAGTTAATCAACGTATTAGAAAAGATATATATAAATAGTGATAATAAAATAGGAAAAGATGAGTTTTTAAATAAATTAAAAAGATATGAAAGTGAAGATATTATATATGAAACTGAAGAAGTAGTAGAAGATATTGTAATAGACAATAGAGATGATATATATATAAGTTTTAAAAAAGGTATAGAAAATTTAAAAAGTATAATAGAATATGAATCAATAAAAGTAGATGAGCTAATTTTAATAATAGGTGAAAATATAGATATAACAGATGAAGAAAAAGCTATGGTAGAATATATAGCCTTTTATGTAAGATATTTAATACTCGATAATCCTAATACAAGCTTATATGATATAGCAAAAACACTTTTAGATGATAGAAATAGAGTATTTAATTATATAAGTGAAATAATATATGAAATAAATGGATACGAGCCAAAATCAGGAGGTATTACCGTTTGTACATATCATAAGTCAAAAGGAATGGAATGGGATGTAGTATTTTTACTTGATTTAACAGAGTTTAAATTTCCTGCAGATATAAAACAAAAATTCCAAGGAGAATTGTGGTACTTAAAAGATAAGTACAAAAATCCAGTAGCAATAGCAAAGTCCGAAGTAGAATCAGTACTAACTGGTGATGCTCCTAAAGATTTTATGTATAAACATAAAGTAGATATAATAAATGAAAAAATAAGATTATTATATGTAGGAATAACAAGAGCAAAAGAAATGCTAATGTTGTCAGGATATACTTACAAAGATAATACTTCAAATAAAAAACAGCAACAAAAACCATCTTTTTATTTTAATAGTCTGGGTAAATTTATAAAAGTAAAAAGAGGTGAGATTGTTGAATAAGAAGCTAGAAAAATTTTTATATAGTCAAAACTCTATAAATACTTATAGAAGTTGTCCATTAAAATTTAAATTTAAATATCTAAACAAGTTAAATTGGAAACAAGATGATGAAGGCAGTAGAGATTATTATGAAAATCTTAAATTAGGGACAGACTTTCATTTAATATGTGAAAGGTACTTTAGTAATATACCAACGGGAATAGAATATTTAAAAAATGAAGAATTTAATATATGGTTAGAAAAAATAAAAAGATTGATACCTATAAAAAATGATAAATTATATCTTCCTGAGTATGAAGTTAGATATAGTTTAAAT
>NZ_JAKEDR010000207.1 GCF_023653455.1 Paraclostridium ghonii | reverse complement strand
CTTGTTTTATAGATTACATATACACGGATGAAAGCGAAAACAAAAAAAAGGGATATATAATTAGAAATTTTAAAAAAGAAAATGAAATTGAGGATATTGTTTGTTCTTATGGTTTTGAGAGATCCGGAGATAAATTGTTGTGTAAATTATCATCTGATGAATTATACGAGTTCTTCAAAGAGAAAGTTTTTGATTTAAATAAAATAGGTGATATTTATTATTCAGATAAATTAAAAAAAGTAAAGGTTTATAAAGGTAGCGATATAAAAGCTAACTTTAATTTAAATAAGCAAAATTATTTAGAGTTTACATTTAATATAGATAATATAGAAAAACATGAGATTGAAAATATATTATCAGCATTAAGAAATAAACGAAGATATTATAAATTGGGAAATGGAAGTTATATAAGTCTTGAAGAAGAAAAAATGGTTAAATTTCTTGAATTAGTAGATGATATTAAAGATAGAAAGGTTTTATTGCAAGATGATAATCAAGTAAATATTGATAGCAATGAAATTTCATACAGTTTAGGCAGTTCAAGTTCTATGTACTTAAAGAGTGTTGTAGATGAAAATGAACTTTCGTTTATAACTGGAATGGATAAAGTAAATGAAATTTCAACAAACTTTGAAACAATAAATAAAATGGATGTAATAATACCGAATGGATTAAATGCAAACCTTAGAGAATATCAAATACAAGGATTTAAATGGTTTAAGACTTTAAGTCACTTACAATTTGGCGGGATTTTAGCTGATGAAATGGGACTAGGTAAAACTATTCAAACTATAGCTTTTTTACTTTCGCAAAAAAATAAAAAAAGTATTGTAGTTGCGCCTACATCTCTTATATATAACTGGAAAAATGAATTTGAAACTTTTGCTCCAAGTTTAAATGTGTTAGTTTTACATGGTAGCAAATCAGAGCGAAAGGCAATGCTAAAAAATATAGATGATAAAGATGTCATATTGACAACTTACACTATATTAAAAAACGATTTTAATGAATTGGAAAATATAGAATTTGATTATTGTATAATAGATGAAGCTCAGAATATAAAAAATCCATACTCTCAAAATTCAGAAGCAGTAAAGCAAGTAAAAGCTTCTGTAAAGTTTGCACTTACAGGAACTCCTATAGAAAACAATTTATTAGAATTGTGGTCTATATTTGACTTTATTATGCCCGGGTACTTATATTCTAAGAATAAGTTTCAAGAAAAGTTTTTAAAAACTAATGATAATATAAATGAACTAAAAAAACAGATACAACCATTTATGTTGAGAAGATTGAAAAAAGAAGTTTTATCTCAACTTCCAGATAAAATTGAAACCAAATTCTTTGTAGAAATGAGTGAAGAACAAAAGAAAGTATATAAAACTTATGTAGAAGATATAAAAGAAAAAATGAAGGATGCTGACTTTGATAAAGATAAAATAACTATTTTATCTTATTTAACTACATTAAGGCAACTTTGCTTAGATCCATCTATTAAACTAGATGACTATAAAGGCTCTAGTGGTAAAATTAATGTTTTAAATGAATTAGTAAGTGAAAATATTAAGAATAATCACAAAATATTAATATTTTCACAATTCACATCTGTATTAAAGAACATTGGACAGGAGCTTGAAGAAGAAAATATAAAATATTTTTACTTAGATGGACAAACTAATCCGAAAGAACGTGTAGAGTTAGTTGATAAATTTAATAAAAGTGAAGAAGTAAGAGTGTTTTTAATATCCTTGAAGGCTGGAGGTACTGGATTAAACCTTACATCTGCAGATGTAGTCATTCATTTTGATCCTTGGTGGAATCCTGCAATTGAAAGTCAAGCAACGGATAGAGCTCATAGATATGGACAAAAAAATGTTGTTGAAGTAATAAAGCTTATTTCTAAAGGAAGTATCGAAGAAAATATAATTAAACTACAAGAAGATAAAAAAGAACTTATACAGAAAATTATAAGTCAAGACTTTAAAAATGAAAGTTTTATAAAAATGTTATCTAAGGAAGATCTAATTAATTTAATTACAAATTAAATGAATATTTTAAATATTTATTTGGTAAAACGCTTGTAATTAAGAAATATATATGCTATCATTAACACAAATAGTAAAGAAGTACTGAAAGATTGTGCTTTAATTTTTAGGAGGATTCCATAATGAAACAAGGAACAGTAAAATGGTTTAACAATGAAAAAGGATTTGGATTTATATCAGTAGAAGGTGAAGATGATGTATTCGTACATTTCTCAGCTATACAAAAAGACGGATTCAAATCATTAGAAGAAGGTCAAGCTGTTAACTTTGAAATAGTTGAAGGTGCTAGAGGACCTCAAGCTGCTAATGTTACTTTAGCATAATTTATATATAATATAGTATATAACACTCCTTGAGTATGTTTACATATTTAAGGAGTTTTCTTATTTTAAAAAACAATATGATTATAAATTTATAATCATATTGTTTTTTAAAATAATAAGTATTTTTAAGGAGAGTATATATGAATATAAAACCTTTAGATGTACTATCTAAACATTATGGATATCAAAATTTTAGAAAAGGTCAAGAAGATATAATAAATGAAATTATAAAAGGTAACGATATACTTGCGATTATGCCAACAGGAGGAGGTAAGTCTATATGTTATCAAGTTCCTGCGCTTATTTTAAATGGACTAACTATAGTTATATCTCCGCTTATATCACTTATGAAAGATCAAGTAGATGCATTAAACGCTATGGGAATAGATGCAACCTTTATAAATAGTTCATTATCAACGAAGGAACTTACAAATATTGTAGCTAATATAAAAGAAGATAAATATAAGATTGTATATATAGCCCCAGAAAGATTAGATTCATATGAATTTTTAAATATAATAAAGTTTAAACAAATAAGTCAAATTGCTATAGATGAAGCTCACTGTGTATCTCAATGGGGACATGATTTTAGGACAAGCTATAGAAAAATATATCAATTTATAAAGAGTTTAGATTATAGACCTGTAGTTACTGCATTTACTGCAACTGCTTCAATAGAAGTTAGAGATGATATAGTAAATTTATTAGAATTAAACAACCCTAAGTTATTTATTACTGGATTTGATAGAGAAAACTTAACTATAACTATAGAAAAAGCTTCAAATAAAAATAAGTATCTACTAGAATATATTGATAATCACAAAAATGAAAGTGGAATTATATATGCTGCAACAAGAAAAGAAGTAGATAAAATATATGAAGGATTAAACAAAAGAGGTTATAATGTATCAAGGTATCATGCGGGACTTGGAGTAGAAGAAAGAAAAAGAAATCAAGATGATTTTATAAAAGATAATATAAGTATTATGGTTGCAACTAATGCTTTTGGTATGGGTATAGACAAACCTAATATAAGATATGTAGTTCATTATAATATGCCACAAAGTATAGAAAATTATTATCAAGAAATAGGTAGAGCAGGAAGAGATGGGGAAAATAGTGAATGTGTACTGTTGTTTACACCAGGAGATATACACATACAAAAGTACTTAATTGAAGTTGGAACAGAAAATCCAAGTAGGAAAAATATACAATATAAAAAATTAAGAGATATGTCAGATTTAGTATATAGTAATGATTGTTATAGAAAAAATATAATACATTATTTTGGGGAAGATTTTGAAAAAGAATGTGGCAACTGTAGTAACTGTTTAGATAGTGGAAGTTTAGTTGATAAAACTGTAGATGCTCAAAAAGTTATATCATGTATAGCTAGAATGAAAAGAAGCTTTGGTATTACTATGATTATCGATGTACTTAGAGGATCTAAGAATAAAAAAGTTTTGCAATTTGGATTTGATAAATTATCTACTTATGGAATAATGAAAAGTTATTCACAAGAAGATTTAAAAACTTTTATAAATACTCTCATATCTCATGGATTTATAGATTCTATAGATGGAACTTATCCAACTATAAAATTAAATGAGAACTCTATGAAAATAGTAAAAGGAGATGTAAAAGTTGAATTTAAGGAAAGTAAAGTATCTAAAACTTTAGAAATCTCTAATGAATTATATGAAATACTAAAAGAACTTAGATATAATGTAGCAAGAAAAGAAAATATAGCTCCGTATATGATATTTGGAGATGGTACATTAAAGGTAATGTCTAGCAAATATCCAATAACAAAAGAAAGTATGTTAAATATATTAGGAGTAGGAAATATAAAATATGATAAATATGGAGAAACGTTTAAAAGTGCAATAATTAAGTATACTGAAGAAAATAACATAAAAGTAAATGATAGTTCTATTTATTTAGATGATAAACTTAGTTTTATAGATGTAAAGACAGATAAAAATTTATACGAAATGTTAGATATTAAAAGAAAAGAACAAGCTAAAAAAGAAGGGATATTACCAACTATGGTAATATCTAAAAATTCATTAAAAGAGATAAGTGGAAGATACCCTAAAAATGAAGATCAATTAAAAGATATAAGTGGATGGGGTCCTGTCAAAGTAAAGAAATATGGAAGAGAGATATTGGATATAGTTAATAACTATATAAAAGAAAATGATATACACAAAGAGTGGAAAGAAAAAAATAGATTAAAAGTTATAATAGATGGAGATAGTAGAAGCAATGAAGAAATAGCATTCGATATGCTAAAAGAAAATAAGTCATTGGAATATATATCAAGAGAAGTAGAAGTTTCTGTATCCACTATATTAGGATATATAACAGATATGATAAAGAATGGAAAAGAAATAGATTTCGATTTAAATCTAAATAAGTATTGCAGTAAGGAAGACGAAGAAATTATATTTGAGATATGTGAAAAAGAAGGAATAGAAAAAATAAGTATTATAAAGAAACATCTACCAGATAATATAAAATATGAAGCTATAAGATCTGTAATATTAAAAAAATATTATAAAATAGGATAATAATTATTTAAAGGAAAAGAAATGTTATGAAATGATAAAAGTCAAACATTTCTTTTTTATATGTAAAATGCTTGACTTTATTCTGAAATTAATATACAGTATATTGTAT
>NZ_JAKEDR010000206.1 GCF_023653455.1 Paraclostridium ghonii | reverse complement strand
GTTGTATATAGTATTTTTAATATATCTATGTATAAGAGATTTAGAGAATATGGAGTATTAAGAGCAGTAGGGGCTAGAAATTTTAAAGTATTTAAAATGATATTAAATGAATTAATGACATTAGCAGTTATAGGAATTCCTATAGGTATTTTAGGCGGATTATCAGAATCTTTTATAGCTTATAAAAAGTCAAGCAAATTAAAAACTAGTATAGCTTTAGATGGTAAACTTATAAATTTACATATTTTATATCCATTAGTTGAAATAATGATTGCTATATTATTTATGATTTTAATATTAGTGCTAATATCATTTTTTACATATAAAAAGGTAAACAAGTTATCAATTACAGATTCTATAAAAGGAAATAGAAAAGAAAATAGCATAAAAAGAAATACAGTAAGTGTTAAAATTTTAAGCAAACACATGAAAACATACAAAGCTATATCTTTTAAAAATATATTAAGAAATAAAAAACGATTTATAATGATAGTTTTATCTATGAGTATATGTGGAATTTTATTTATAAATTCAAATTATCGTTCACACCTATCTCAAGAGGATGACTTTACTCAAGACAGGGCGTTTTATAATAATACTAATATGAAAATTAACGTAATGAATGAAGATCAAATGAAAGGTGCTACTAAAGAAGATATTAAAAAAATTGAAAATATAGAGGGTGTAAAAGAAGTAATTAAATCTCAAATAATGAATAGTAGAATGGTTATAAATGAAAAAGAAATAGCTAATAAAGGTTATTTTGAAAGTATAAATAAATCAATCAGAGGTAAAGGATTATTTAAAGGATACTTGGTAAAAGATAAATTAAATAATGAATTGATATTAAAACAAAATCTTAGAGGGTATGATGAAAAAGCTTTAAAGGAATTAAATAATTATTTAGTACAAGGAAGAATAGATATTGAAAAAATGAAAAAAGAAGATTTAGCAGTAGTCTATGTCCCTATGGTTACTGAAGAAAAAGATAGAAAAGGTGTAAGTTATAATTTAGTTGATAATGGTAAGCCGGTTTCAAATATAAAGATAGGAGATACTGTTAAAGTTAAATTTAGGGAAGATAGAAAAATATCAGAAGAATTTTGTGCATTAAAGGATACGAATGCTAAGTATATAGAAAAAGAATTTAAGGTAGGAGCAGTAGTTAGTTATCCATTTATGGAAGAACTTACTTACACAGGTGATGATTGTATAGATGTAATAGTAAGTGAAGATACATTTACCAAAGCAACAGGAAGCAAAGCTTATCAAGCTATTAATATAAACTTAAAAGAAGGTGCAAATGATAAAAAAGTTTATGATGAAATACTAAAAACTAGTACAAAAGTAAATGGAGCTATGGCTAGAAATTTAATTGAAGAAAAGAGAAACTCAGATTCAATGTATGAAAAGTCTAGAATATTCAATGCAGCTTTAGTAGTAGTACTATTTGTAATCACAGTTGTAAATGTAGTAAACAATATAAGTCAAAGTATAGTCGATAGAACTAATGAATTTGGAATGTTAAGAGCGGTAGGGCTTAACAATAAAGATTTTAGAAAAATGATAATATTTGAAGGGATTATATATATAGCAATATCAAGTTTAATAATTGTATTTGTATCTTTAATTTTAAATAAAATAACATATAACACATTTGGCGTATCAAAGTATGGTATTGAATTTAGTATAAGATACATTGATTATATATCAATTATATCGATAAATGCGTTAGTTGGAGTGATGGCAACTTACTTACCTGCTAAAAAATTAGAAAAAGTAAGCGTTGTTGAAATGATAAATATAAATGAGTAAGTATATTAGGAGGAGAGATTATGTATATTTTAGAAACTATAAATTTAACAAAGACTTATGGGAGTAAAGAAAGCAAAGTCAATGCTTTGAAAAATGTAAATATAAATATAGAAAAGGGAGAGTTTGTTGCAATAATAGGGCCTAGTGGCAGTGGTAAAAGTACTCTACTTCATTTACTAGGGGGGCTTGAAAAGATAAGTAGTGGAAGTATAAAAGTAAATGAAAAAGACATTAGTAAGTTAAAAGATATAGAACTTGCAGAATACAGAAGAAAAGAAGTTGGATTTGTATTTCAACAATACAATTTAATACCAGTATTAAATGTAGAAGAAAATATAGAGCTACCACTTATGTTAGGAGATGATGATATAGATGAAATATATATAAGTGAATTAATAGATGTACTAGGACTTAAAGAAAGAAAAAAACATCTTCCTAGTCAATTATCAGGAGGACAACAGCAAAGGGTTGCAATAGGAAGGGCACTATCAACAAAACCAAGTATAATTCTTGCAGACGAGCCAACAGGAAACTTAGATAGTAAAACAACAGATGAAGTAATGGATTTATTAAAAAAATCCATTAGGAAATTTAAACAGACTTTAATAGTTATAACACATGATATAAATATAGCAAAAAAAGCTGATAGAATAATTAACATAGTAGATGGAACTATAAAAATGTAGATAAATTTAATATATATAAAAAATAAAAAAAATTAAATTTTAATAAAATTTAAAATACTACTTGACTGTGGAGTAACTATATACTTTATATTATTATGAGAGCGCATTTTAAGGAGGGTTACATGAAAAATTCATTAGCACAAAGTTTTAGCTTTACATCACTTATAAAGTTTACTGTACCATCCATAGTCATGTTGGTGTTTATATCTTTGTATACAATTGTTGATGGTGTATTTGTATCTAGATTTGTAAATACAGATGCTTTATCTGCAGTTAACATAGTATATCCTTTTATGAATATAGTAATAGCTGTTGCTGTAATGTTAGCAACAGGTGGAAGTGCAGTTATAGCTAAAAAATTAGGAGAAAATAAAAGTAAAGAGGCTAAAGAAAATTTTACTTTGATTTTATTAATAGGTCTTATTTTAGGAGTTTTAATAGCTTTAATAGGGTTTATATTTTCAAAGCAAATACTATATATAATGGGATCAACAGAAAGTTTATATAACTACTGTTTAGACTATTTTTTAGCTCTTCTTATATTTTTACCATCATTTATAGTTAATTTATTATTTCAGTATCTAACCATAACGGCAGGGAAGCCGAAAATAGGTTTAATTTTAACTATAATAGGTGGTCTTACTAATATGATTTTAGATTACGTGTTTATAGTTCCTATGGATATGGGGATATCAGGTGCAGCTATTGCAACTGGAATAGGAAATTTAACACCAGCAGTACTTGGAACTTTGTATTTTATGCAAAAAAAATCTATTCTTTATTTTGTAAAGCCTAAATTTGATTTAAATGTAATATTAAAGACTTGTTCTAATGGGGCTTCAGAGATGGTAACAAATCTTGCAACTGGAGTAACTACTATGCTATTTAATTTAGCTATGATGAACATGTTAGGAGCAGATGGAGTAGCAGCGATAACAATAGTTTTATATGGTCAATTTTTAATAACTTCTGCATATATAGGATTTTCTTCTGGAGTAGCTCCAATTATAAGTTATAATTATGGTAATGATAATAAATTAGAGCTTAAAAAAATAATTAAGTATAGTATAAGATTTATATCGGTGAGTTCAGTTGTATTATTTATAATATCTATATTATTTGCGCCAAATATAGTAGGAATATTTTCACCTAGAGGGACAAGTGTATTTGATATAGGATATAAAGGATTTTTGATATTTTCACTAAGTTTTTTAGTAACAGGTATAAACATTTTTTCATCAGCTATGTTTACAGCATTTTCAAATGGAAAAATATCAGCATATATATCATTTTTAAGAACTTTTGTATTTATAATATCCGGCATATTAATTTTACCGAGATTTTTAGGTGTAAATGGGGTGTGGTTATCTGTGCCTATGGCAGAATCTCTATCTATGATAATTTCAATAACATTTATATATAAATATAAAAATGTGTATGGATATGGAAAATAAACTGAGACTCATAAATAAGATAAATAAAGGTCATATAAAGATATAAGGGAGTTTTAGGTATGAAAAATAAAATACAAGAACCAAAGATAAGTAATGATTTAGTTAAATCAATAAATGTAATTGATGAGATTTTTGAAGAAGAATATTTAGAAAACAAAATAATTGAAAATACTACAATATCAGGTATTTATGAAGTTAGGCTTAGTTTGAATTCTTGTATATTTAAAAATGTAGAATTTGAAAATTGTGATTTTAGAAAAATTGATATAACTGATGTAATATTTGAAAATTGTAATATATCAAATATAAACTTTGATGATAGTGGAATTTATAGAACTAAGCTTATAAATTGCAAGTTAACAGGTACATTATTTGAGGCCTCAATTTTAAAAGATGTTGAATTTAAAGAGTGCCTAGGGAGGTATTCTAATTTTTCATTTTCAAAATTTAAAGGTGTTTCAATTTCAGACTCGGATTTTCAAAATGCAGTTTTTCAAGAGGTTGAAAATAATAAACTAATAATAAACTCTTCAGATTTTAACAGTTGTGTATTTAGTGGAACATCTCTAAAAGGAATTGATTTTACAACTTGTAGCATAGAAGGTTGTGAAGTGAAGTTAAGTGACTTAAAGGGAGCTACATTTTCTGTTTCACAAACTTTGGAATTAGCTAAACTTATGGGAATAATAATAAAATAGGTGAAATAGGCTGACTATTAATATTTAATATATATAATCAGTCTATTTTTTATATACTAAGGTATTATAACTTATCTAATTTGTAGATAAGTTATAATACCAAATGATAAATTTGAGCAACGGACCTGATTTCCAAGGTCGTTGGCGACATGAAGTGGTTCGCCGACGTAGTCGCTCAAGCGAAGCGAATTTTTTTTATTCATTTGGGAAAGATAGGATTATAAATAAAAATGAAAGGATATTAATATGATTAAAGAAATTATATTTATAAATTGGGCATGTATATTTCTTATGCTAATAGGGCTATTAATTATATTATCAATGAAGAAAAAAATAGACTATATACCTACAAAATTTTATAATTTAAGTTTTTATGTTTTGCTATTATCAACAGGGTTATATAT
>NZ_JAKEDR010000205.1 GCF_023653455.1 Paraclostridium ghonii | reverse complement strand
GAGTATTTATTTAGACATATAATTAGTTTTTGTATAAAAAATGATCTAAATATAAACAATCAAAATATTATATCAAGTGATATAAAACTTAAATATCCATTTGCATTTGAATTAGCAAATATAGCAAAAACAACTTTGGAAGAAGATTTAAATATAGAAATTAATGAAAGTGAAGTGTCAAATATAGCTATTCACATAGGGGGAGCACTTCAAAGAAGTTCAAGTAATGAAGAAGATAAAGTTTTAAAAGCTATAATAGTATGTGCATCTGGAATAGGAACATCAATGCTTATAAAGGCTAAGTTAGAAGCAAAATTTAATAAAAAACTTGAAGTTTTAAAAGTTATACCATCATACTTAATCGACTATGTAGGTGTTATGGATGTGGATTTTATAATATCTACAGTTCCTGTGAAAGTTGAAAATATACCTGTAATAAATGTGTCACCATTTTTAGAAGACAAAGAAGTAAAGATAATTGAAAAATTTTTAGATACAGGTAATATATATTATAATGTTAATTTATCCGATATATTTGATGAGGATTTATTTTTTATAGGTTTGGATTTTAATAATAAATACGATGTAATAAATTATATGGCGGGTAAGTTATTAGAAAAAAATTATATAGATGAAGAAATGAAAAACTCTTATATAGAAAGAGAAAAAATTGCTACAACTGAAATTGGACATATGGTAGCAATACCACATGGGGCTCATGGTAAAGTTTATAAAAATGCTATAGCTATAGGAATTTTAAAAAGTAGTATACCTTGGGAGCTTGGGAAAGTAAGACTTGTTGTTATGCTTGCACTTGACAAAGAAAGTATATTAAATTATGAAGATTTATTTTTAAATATATATAAGCGAATAGACTCTATTGCCAAGGTAATAAGTATATGTGAATCTAAGAAATATGAAAAGTTTATAGCTATGTTTAAATAAAACTAAATATAATTATTTCGACAAATTTCTCTTTTGATTAAGAGAAATTTTTTGTCTTTTAGGAAAATGTATTCAAGGTTATTATAAATATATAACAAGGGCATTATAAATATAGAAGATAACACTAGTGAGGTGATAATATGATTTACACAGTAACACTTAATCCATCTATAGATTATGTAATAAAGCTAGATGAATTAAAAACTGGAGAAGTAAATAGGACTAATGTAGAATATGTATACCCAGGTGGAAAAGGGATAAATGTATCTTTAATATTAAAAGAACTTGGATACAATAATAGAGCATTAGGATTTGTAAGTGGATTTACAGGAGCATATATAAAAGACACTTTAAAATGTAAAGGTTTAGAAGAAGATTTTATAAATTTAGAAAATGGATTTACTAGAATAAATGTAAAAGTAAAAAGTAGTGAAGAAACGGAGATAAATGGACAAGGACCAAGTATAGATGATGTAGCTTTAAATAAGCTATATGAAAAGATTGATATGTTAGAGGAAAATGATATATTAGTTCTAGCTGGAAGTATACCAAAGAGCTTAGATTCTTCTCTTTATGAGAATATAATGAAGAGGTTAGAAAATAAAAATATAAAAATTGTTGTAGATGCAACAAAAGATTTACTAATGAATGTTTTAAAACATAAACCATTTTTAATAAAACCAAATAATCATGAATTAGAAGAATTATTTAACGCCAAAATAAAAAGTATTGATGAAATAATAATTTATGCAAATAAGTTAAAAGAAATGGGTGCTAGAAATGTATTAGTATCTAGAGGAAAAGATGGAGCTCTTTTGATAAACGAAAATGGAGAAGTATTTGTAAGTAATGTTGCAAAAGGGGAATTGAAAAATTCCGTAGGAGCAGGAGACTCTATGGTAGCTGGGTTTATTGCAGGATATTTAAAAACAAACTCTTGTGAAGAAGCTTTAAAATTAGGAGCTGCTAGTGGTAGTGCAACAGCATTTTCAAATGATTTAGCAAGCAAGGATTATATATACAAGTTAATAAATGAAATTAAGGTTGAAAGGAGATAAATTATGAGAATAGTTGATTTAATAAATAAAAAATCTATAAGCTTATCTTTAAAAGCAAAAGATAAACAAGATGCGATAGAGCAATTAGTAGACTTAGTAAATAATAGTGGAAATTTAAATGATAGATTAGAGTATAAAGAAGCTATAATAGCTCGTGAAAATCAAAGTACAACAGGAATTGGAGAAGGGATAGCAATACCACATGCTAAAACTAAATCAGTTAAAAATGCATGTTTAGCAGCAGCAGTTTGTAAAAAAGGTGTTGATTATGAATCTTTCGATGGTAGTTTATCGCATTTATTCTTCATGATTGCAGCACCAGAGGGGGCAAATAACACTCACCTAGAAGTATTATCTAGACTATCTACAATACTTATGGATGAGGAATTTAGAACAAAGCTAATAAATGCACAAAATGAAGATGAATTTTTAAATTTAATAGACTATAAAGAAAAAGAAAAATTCCCAGAACAAGAAAAAGAAGAAGTTTTAGATAAAAATAAGTCTTCAAACTATCCTAACGTTTTAGCTGTTACTGCATGTCCAACAGGAATAGCACATACTTTTATGGCAGCGGAGAGTTTAAACAAGCAAGCTGAAAAGATGGGAGTTAGTATAAAAGTAGAAACTAATGGATCATCAGGAGCTAAAAATATTTTAACTAAAGAAGAAATCGAAAATGCAACAGCTATAATTGTTGCAGCTGATAAAAAAGTGGATATGGCAAGATTTAATGGTAAAAAAGTTATAATAACCAAGGTAGCTAATGGAATTCATAAATCAGAGGAATTAATAACTAAAGCAGTAAATGGAGATGCTCCATTATATAATCATGGAGAAGGTGCTGATTCTTCAGAAGAAGTAGAAAATGAAACTACATTTA
Source organism: Paraclostridium ghonii (assembly GCF_023653455.1). GTDB lineage: Bacteria > Bacillota > Clostridia > Peptostreptococcales > Peptostreptococcaceae > Paraclostridium > Paraclostridium ghonii. Next base: position 2,210 of record NZ_JAKEDR010000205.1, on the reverse strand, counting down.
GAAAAGTATATAAACATCTAATGAATGGAGTATCTAATATGTTACCATTTGTTGTAAGTGGTGGGATATTGATAGCATTAGCATTTTTACTAGATGATTACTCTATAAATCCAGAAACTTTTGGATCAAATACTCCAATAGCTGCATTTTTAAAATCTATAGGAGGCGTTTCTTTTGGATTTATGTTACCTGTGCTTGCAGGATATATAGCTTATAGTATAGCTGATAGGCCAGCATTGGTTGTAGGTTTTGTTGGAGGAGCACTTGCAAGTACTGGTGAGTCAGGATTTTTAGGGGCATTACTAGCAGGATTTTTAGCAGGATATTTAGTTCTTGGACTTAAAAAAGCATTTAGTGTATTGCCAGATTCACTAGATGGTATAAAACCTATATTACTATATCCTTTATTTGGTACATTATTAATAGGAATTATAATGACATTTGTAGTTATACCTCCTGTAGCAGCTTTAAATATGGGGATAACTAATTTATTAAATGGACTTGGAACAAGTTCTAAGTTAGTTCTTGGATTAGTGTTAGGTGGAATGATGGCTATAGATATGGGTGGACCTATAAATAAAGCTGCTTACGTATTTGGAGTAGCATCATTACAATCAGGACAATATGAAATAATGGCAGCAGTTATGGCGGGAGGTATGGTTCCTCCACTAGCAATAGCACTTGCTACAACTTTCTTTAAAAATAGATTTACAAAAGAAGAACAAGAATCAGGAAAAGTTAACTATGTAATGGGATTATCATTTATAACAGAAGGTGCAATACCATTTGCAGCAGCAGATCCATTAAAAGTTATACCTGCTTGTGTTTTAGGATCAGCTACAGCAGGAGCTCTTAGTATGATGTTTAATGCAACACTTAGAGCACCACACGGAGGAATATTTGTAGTACCAGTTGTAGGAAATCCTATAGCATACTTAGGAGCGATAATAGCAGGGTCTTTAGTTGGAATGATAGTACTAGCACTATTAAAAAAACCTATAGAAAAATAGTATAAATTAGAATAATAATTCATAAAAATATAAAAATAGACTATGGAGAGCATTTTATCCATAGTCTATTTTTACGATTAATTTAAAATTTTATAAAAATACCAAGTGTAACAAATTATGACATAACATTTTTGTATAATATTATCAATGAATTAATACATGGAGGTAATAATATGAAACAAAAAAGAACTATAAGTATGATTGTAGTTAGTTTATTATGTACGTTTTTATTAACAGGATGTACAAATAGCAGTAACCAAAGTGTAGATAAAAAAGTAAGTATAAATAACAATGCAGAAAAAGCACCTATAGAAATTAATGATATAGAGTTTGTTGATTTAGAAATATCTCAACCTGATTCAATAGGTCAAAGATATATAAAAACAAAAGTAAAAAATAATTCTGAATTGACGATAACAGGTATCAGAGTTGAACTTAAAATAGGGGATAAGGAAACAACATATATTTCATCAAATAAGCCTCTTAAACCAGGACAGATAAGTGATGATATAAAATGTTTTGCACCAAAGAGCGGAGATATAAATGATATAGAAGCTAAAAATATAAATATTAAAGTAAATGAAGATGGGAAAATGGTATTTATAGATTATAATACTGGATTAGGATCATATAATATTCTTGAAGCAGATATAGGAAAGGAAGAAGAGTAAATACTACTTCTTCCTAATGTAATGAATAAGCATAAGTGATGTTCCGCTCATTGCATAGATCATATCCTGCATAGTATCTTTTAATCCACCGGCTTGAGTTGTCATATTAAATAATTGATCAAGTGAGTACTCTACTATTTCACAAAATCCGGATATACCTAATGAAAAGAAAAATAGAACTATAAAAAATAGTAATTTATCTATCAGAGTGGGTGTATTATAGTATCTTAAAATATTCCATCCTATTTTTAAGCTTATAAATCCTGACCAAAAATGCAGGAAACTATCATAAGGTTTAAATATATCGTACATACCATAGCATGAACCTATTAAAAATGAGAAAAGTATGAATAAATTTCCTACTATATATAATGGTTTATCGATTACATAAAATTTTTTAGTATAAGCTTTTGTAATTATGAAAGCTATAATTAAACATAAGAAGCTAATGAAACTTTTACCATATTCTCCAATAAGTAAAAAATAAACTATAGAAAAAATATATATAGTATAAAGTAAATATTTAAAT
>NZ_JAKEDR010000204.1 GCF_023653455.1 Paraclostridium ghonii | reverse complement strand
TTTAAAAATATATTCAGAAATAAGAAAACGTTTATTATAATAATCATATCTTTAAGTATATGTGGAGTATTTTTTATACTGTCTAGTTGGAAACTTTTAATACTAGACGAACGTGATAAATATTCAAATTGGGCACTTCATTCTAATTCAGATTTCCAAATAGATGTTTACAATGAAGATAAGGGTAAAGGAATATCAAGTAAGTATAAGAATGATATCGAAAAATTGGATGGAGTTAAAAATTTAGAAACTAGTAAATTAGTTCCATCTAAAATGGTTATGAATGAAGCTGATATAACTAATAAAGAGTATTTTAAAAATTTAAATATTGGTGCTAGTGATATGTATTTTAATTCATATTTGGCTAAAGACAAAAATACTAATGAACTTTTATTAAAAAATAGTTTTAGAGGATATAATGATGTAGCATTAAAGAAACTAAAGGATTATGTAATAGAAGGAAATATAGATATAGACAAAATGAAAGAAGAAGGACTAGCAGTTTTATATATACCTCAAACTAATGAAGATAATTTTGTTGAATTGCCGCAGGGAGATAGTGTTTTAGATATAAAACCGGGTGATACTGTTACTATAAAGTTTAGAGAAAATAAAATATTAGATGATAAATACTATAGATTAGAAGATAAAGATGAAAAATACATATACAAAACATTTAAGATAGGAGCTATAGTTTCATACGATTATATGTCTGATGGATTTGAAAGAAGTACTCCTAGTTCAAATGTAGTAGTTAGTGAAAATACTTTTGAAAAAGCTACAGGAATAAAAGATTATTACTCTATAAATGTAAATATGGAAGATGAATATAATGATAAAAAATTAGAAAAAGAAATTTCTAAAATAACTTCAAAGGGTGATAATATAACATCTAGGAATTTAGTAAAAGAAAGAGACAATACAAAGGCATTGTATGAAAAAAGTAAAGTATATAGTATAGGTATAACATTAATTATATTTATTATAGTTACAATCAATGTAATTAATAATGTAAATTACAATATAGTTTCTAGATCAAATGAGTTTGCAATGTTAAGAGCAGTTGGGTTAAATGAAATAGATTTAAAGAAAATGATAACATTTGAAGGGATTTTTTATTGGATTATATCAAGTATCATAATAGTAATATTATCTACTTTATTACAAATAGGATTATATAATCTACTAAATATAAGCTAGATAGGTATTAAGTTAAATATAAATTTTGAAAGTTATATATTAATAATGTTAATAAATTTAATATTGATTGTTTTAGTAACATATTTTAAAGCTAATAAAATTAAAAAAACTAATATTGTTGAAAATATAAGTAATTTAAATTAATAAAATTAATTATTTTGATATAAAGGATGGATAATATGGCTATATTAGAGACTAAAAATATATGTAAATTATATGGGAATAAAGATACAAAGGTAGAAGCATTAAAAAATATAAATATTAGTATAGATAAAGGGGAGTTTGTTGCAATAATAGGACCTAGCGGTAGCGGTAAATCTACAATACTACATTTATTAGGAGGGTTAGAGCGTTCTAATGGAGGAACTATAATTGTAAACGGTATAGATATAAGCACTCTATCAGATAAGCAACTTGCAGAATATAGAAGAACAGAAGTTGGATTTGTATTTCAGCAATTTAATCTAATACCAATACTTAATGTTAAAGAGAATATAGAGTTACCATTAATGATAGGAGAAGAAAGTATAGATCAAAAATATATAGATGAGCTTATAAATACTTTAGGGCTTGATGAAAGAAAAAATCATTTACCGAGTCAATTATCAGGAGGACAACAACAAAGAGTTGCAATAGGACGAGCTTTAGCTGCTAAGCCAAGTATAATCCTAGCAGATGAGCCAACAGGAAGTGCGACATGTTGCAATATGAAAAGTATTGCCTAAATATATAAAGATATTTAGAACTAATAACTTGAAAAGTCAAATGATAGGGTAACGCCTTGAAGGGTTTTCTCTGATACTCCGAATAGCGAAGTTTTTAATAAGAAAGGCTTGGTTATAAGCTCGGTGAAGTCGGCTGAGATTGTACCCTAAGAAACGAAAGTTTCAGGAAAAGCGAACCAGATGTGGTTGAGTACAAGATAGGTCGGGAGTCCACAAAATATCTATGATAAGAATGTTCAAAAAGAACTGACGAAATTCCGAATGTACGGGTCTAAATGGGTATAAAATAGAAATGTTTTACCTACCGAAGGTGTAGAGTGTGTGAGGATTAGTAAAAATTTCCTGTATGAAAATCCTTATACTGTTATAGGCAGTATAGAGCACGCAGGCTCATAGGAATTATCTAAGGATATATGTAAGGATAAAGTTATTGGAACATGGTAAGCTGATAACATGGAGGACTTATTTCCTAAGAAGTGGTGGTAAGGAAAGGGAATATACTATAACTTACTTTTATATCAGTGAAAGTAGTGGCATAGTACTGTTGAAACTTACGAAAGTAAGTGGAGGGATAGCCACAAGTCAATATTTATTAATAATTAAATTATATAGAGAATCATTATGTTTGATTAATAATAAAAAGCCGAAACAATAAGGAATGAAGCTAACTAATGACAGCAGGTGAAAAAACATATTAAAGAAACATAAATTAAGAAATAATATTAATAAATATTGATGGAACGCCGTATGCGGTGAAAGTCGCATGTACGGTGTGGAGGAGGGGAAAAGAAGGAGATAGTATCAAGTTCTTACCTATTCCTATATCTAGATAGTAAGACTACTAAAGAAGTAATGGATCTTTTGAAAATATCTAGTGAAAAGTTTAATCAAACACTTATTATCATAACTCATGATAATAATATAGCTAAAAAAGCGGATAAGGTTATTCATATAATAGATGGAGAGATAAAAAAAACAGAAAATAGCATATAGGTTTAATAGTATTAAAAAATACAAGCCATTTCTTCAAAATGAAATGGTTTGTATTTACTTAAACTATTTTTTATATATTAAGGCATTATAAATTATCTGATTTGTGGATAAGTTATAATACCAACTGCTAAACTTGAGCAACGGACCTGATTTTAAAGGTCGTTGGCGACATGAGAGAAGCGAATTTTTTATATTAAGGAGTAAATATCATGAATATAAATATTAGAAAAGAAAATAGAAAAGATAAAGAAGTTATATATAACTTAATAAAAGAAGCATTTAAAAGTGCACAACACTCAGATGGAAGTGAACAAGATTTAGTAAATAGACTTAGAAATTCAATCAATTATATACAAGAACTATCACTTGTAGCAACTTGTGATAATACTATAGTAGGGCATATTATGTTTACTAAAATATCAATAGACAACGGTGAGTATGAAAATGAATCACTAGCATTAGCTCCACTTTCAGTTTTACCTAAATATCAAAGAAAAGGTATAGGGAGTAGGTTAATAAATGAAGGGTTAAAGATTGCAAAGGATTTAGGTTATAAGTCTGTTGTAGTTCTTGGAAGTGAAAAATACTATCCTAAGTTTGGGTTTGAAGAAGCTAAAAACTTTGAAATTAATCCACCATTTGATGCACCAAGTGAAAATTTTATGATTATAGAACTTGAACCAGGTTCTTTAAAAAATGTAAAGGGAGTAGTAAAGTATTCAAAGGAATTTTTTGAAATATAGAAGTTAAAAATAATGCAACCAAATACCGTCTTACAAAAGTGTAACTTAAATGTAATTTATATAGATACTAAAAATTTTATAATTAGTATATTATTATTACATAAATAATAAACGGAAAGGTTGCAGATAGTCATGAAAATTTTAAGCTACTATAAAATATTAAAATTTAAAGAATTTAAATATTTTTATAAGCAAAAAGAAAATCTACGATTAGCATTTTTAACTATGGCTATACTTTTAGCAGCCATAGCATGCACAAGTACTATACTTTTAGTTATTAGCAATAAGATAAAAGTAAAAGAATCAGAGTACCCATTTATATTAAATTATATGTCTTCAAGTTACAATTATATGAATGATGAACAAGTAAAAGCTATTGAAGGTACATTAGATGAATATGGATATAAATATAAAAAAATAGATTATAAATTATTAAATATAAATAACGAAGGTAAATATGTAATAAAGAATTCAGAATTTAATAAATTAGCAAAAGAACTTAATTTAGATACTGTTGACTTGGGAGTAAATGAAACATTAATTGTACCAAGGTTTGATAATGAGAGATATAAAAACAAAATAAGTGAATTTAAAGATTTTGATATAGGTCTTTATAATTTAAATGTAAAAGGTATTGCTACAGGACAAATACTTCCAAAGGGTGTTGGAACATGGGTTGTAGTAGTAAATGATAAAATATATTCACAGTTAGAAAAAGATTTTGGAAACACTATAGTTAATGTAACTGGATATGACTATAATAATTGGGAAGATAGTGCTAAAGTAGATGAAACAATACAAAATAAACTAAAAAGTACATCAATAAACAATTATGAAAAAAGACAAGAATATGATTCTTTTTTTAGCTTACCAAAACTTTATGAAAATAATTCAAAAATTAATAATAATGTATTATATATAGATGTTCTTGTATCTATAGTATTTATGATACTTAGCGTGAGTTTTTTATATTATAATTTCTATAAAAGTTTAAGTACAGAAAAAATAAAAGATGATACAAACATTGAAACACCAAAATTATCATTCAATGTATAATAAGAAAAGCAGGTTTAAGTAGAATTTAATACTTAAACCTGCTTTCTTATCTATACATATAACACACTTAATGAAATTAGAATTTGAGCTAGATAGTAAAATAATAGATTTAAAGCTCCAAGAAACTTGGGAGATTTTTTATAAAAATAATTAAATGCTAATATTAAGTCAGATACAACAAATAATAGTGCTCCTATTGTGACTATTAAAATACCCAAATTAGACTTATTTATAAAATATAAATTTAATGATTGAGAAAACATAAAACTAATAACTATAGCATAAAAAACTACATATTTAAACATTCCTTTAAAATCTAATCCATTTATAGATTTTAAAACAAATAAAGAAATAACTGATACTAATATTGTAAAAATTATAGTGTATATATTAAATCCCCCAATTGCGATAAAACCTATAGAAAAAAACATATGGGCAAAGCTAAAACTTAAAAGTCCATATATAAAGTTTTTGCTCATAGTATTTTTATTTTTCCTTGCAGATATGAGAAAAATATCTCCAAATAAAGAGAATATAAGCCCTAATAATATAAATATAAAATAGGTGAAATTAGCATTGTTTTCAATATATCCACTTATGCATATAAAAATAAATAGTAAACTGGTTATTGT
>NZ_JAKEDR010000203.1 GCF_023653455.1 Paraclostridium ghonii | reverse complement strand
TTTATAAATTTTAAACCGTCTTTTGTTTTTACTAAAGTATCTCCTACTAGACAACCATTTTTCAGACATAATTGTATGCTCTCAGGTAACTTATTATTTACTTTATTTAATATAAATTCACCTTTATCTTTTATCCATACAACATAATCACTTTTTCCTAAATCTAGAGTTGCTTCTAATACTTTTTTAAACTCTTTCTCTCCTTTTGATATTATTTCTAATGTTTCTTTTTTAGCTAATTTAACTAGTTTTTTCTCACAAACTTTAGCTGTTGATTTTCCTATGTCTACAATTTTATCTCCTAGCTTTAATAAATCTGATGCCTTATCCATATATTTTAAGCCTTTTACCGAATCTCCTATAAATGGAACCATTGCTACAAAGCTTATTAATGCTCCTGATATATCTCCTCTTGCTAGTGATATTACTCCATTTATTCCATCACATATATCTCCTACCACTGGAACAAGTCCTATTATATCAAGTCCTACTTGAACTTTGTTTAAAAATGCATCTAATTCATTTGTTATTTCTATATTATTTGCTTTTGCATATTTGGCTACATCTTGTTTAAACTTATTTGCTAAACTTTCATCTACTTCTTTTACTTTTTGTGAAAATGCATTTATGTTTTCTATAAGTATTTGTGTATCTTCTATGTCTTTTGATACTTGTCTTTCTCTATACTCTAACTCTCTTAATATTTCACCTTTACTGTTATAATAATTTTCTACCTATTAATTCTAGGTTCAACATTGCTTGCTCCTTAATTATAGCTTGCAAACTTTATGTATCATTTGATAGTGCATATATGTAAGCGTAAAGGATTTGACTCATAAAATAAATATTTTAAATTTGATATAACAAAGCCAATAGTTTAGGAATATGATTTCTAGTACTATTGGCTAAAATTTTATATTTGTATCTAAAATTATTTTGACTGTATCTTTAGATCTTCAGGTAGAAGTTTAGACCAAGGCATTGCATCTTCTATTGAAGTTATTTCATTTGATAGCATATCCATTAAATACACTAGGTATTTTTCTACTGAAAGTCCATGGCTTTTTGCAGTTTCAATTATGCTATAAATAGTAGTACTTGATTTCGCACCTCTTCCTCTATTGGCGAATAGCCCGTTCTTTCTACCTATGACAAATGGCTTGATATATCTTTCACCTGTATTGTTATCTACTTCTAAAGAACCATCTTTTAGAATAGATTTCATTCTAGGTAAAAGTTTTTATGTATAATCCAATGGCTGTACTAACGGACTTTTAGGCAATGTATTTTCTATCTCAATTTTTACGTAACTTTCAAATGCATTAAGAATAGGAGCTATTTTTTCTAATCTTTCTTTGTATCTTATTTCAAAGAAATCATCTCTTTTTTCATATTTTTCTCTTAGTTCTTTTTCCATTGCATATATTTGTTCACAATAACTAAACCCTATTGTTAGTACATACTATTACTAGTCTAAAAAGTAATTTAAAATTCTTCTGCACAGAATTCACCAATCCTTTTGTGTTAATACTCTAAATGAAGAGTTAAGTATAAAAGGCTCTTTTCCTAATGAAAATGCAGTACTAAAATTACAATATCTTCGAGTTATGGAACTTCAAAAAAGTGGAATGGAAAATCTATTGCTAATTGGGCGATTGTAAGAAATCAACTTGATGTAGATGAGAATTTCCAAAAACGTATTAGAAAGTCTAAATAAGTAATAAAGCCAGATAGAAAATTGGATCTATCTGACTTCAAATAAATACTATAAAATTTTTTATTTACACAAATTTCTTGACATTCCCGATTTTTTGGCAGAGATTTATACTAAAACATTGCTTCAAGAAGGTATCTTAATTCAAATTTAGTTTATTTGGCAGTATATCCATCAAATAAACTAGTATTTTTCTACTGAAAGATTGTGACTTTTAGCAGTTTCAATTATACTATAAATCGTAGCACTTGATTTTGCACACCCTCCAGTATTGGTGAATATCCAACTTTTCCTTCCAATAACAAATGGTTTATTAGCTCTTTCATCTAAATTTTATAATACAGATTTTCTTCTTAAATTGAAAATATCTATATCCATTTCTTCAAATTTTGTTTCTAATGCATCATATCCATTATCTAAAGCATATTTCTTTTCCTCTCCTGATATTGGGATAATTAATAGCCATGCTACTTTTTTATTTTCAAATTCAAGAGTATTAAATCCTTCCCATAAAAAAGCATTCATTAGATAGATATGTTTCATATCACTACCTACAACATACTGTGCTATTACATCTGAAATAATATGTCCATATCCACAATTGCCTTTTTCCATTATTTCAAAAGCAGTAGTAGCTAATATATTAGCAAATAATTCCTCTTCTATATCACATGCCCCTAGTAATTCTAATCGTAAATTTTTATTATCACTGACCTTCCTTATATCATAACCTGATAATCCAATGGTTCCATATGAAATTACTCCAGTATATGGTCTATCTACACAAGATAAAATGTCTACGCTTTTTTTATGTTTTTCATCCCAATAACGATGAACCTGTGGTTTACCTCCTATTACTTCTAACTCTTTTTTTGCTATTATCTTATTAATATCCATATTCATCTCTCCTCATCAATTACCAAAATAACTATCTGTTAAATCTTCACCTTTATGACTTCTATTAGAGCTTGGTAATTCCGGTCTATAATGGCTGGGTTTATTATGCTCATCTAGAAACTCTTTCCTTGAAATTCCTCTTTCCTTAGCACTTTGTTTATGTTTTCTAAATTCAAATCCTGGCTTATGTCCCATATCCCATGGTTCAGACTTATTCATTACCTTTCTAGTTAAAGGATCAATTACATCTCCATTAGAATTTTTTGCATTGTCCCATACAGTATCTCTAACTCCTTTTCTGAACCCTGATGGTCTTTTATATGACACTTCCTTATTTTCTGTAACCTTCTTTATAGCATTTTTACAATTTTTCTTAAGTAATGTATTATGTGTTAAAGCTTCATCTTTTCCTGTGTAATAATTATGATTATCTTCTACAGTTAAGTTATATGTATTAATTGGATATTCCCTACATATATATTCTACTTCAATTATCTTTTCATAACTTCCATTAGATAGTTCTATATAATCATTTTCTTTTATCTCTAATGCTGGAGTCCACCACTTATCTTTTATCATAAATAAGTGTCCTGTTGTTCCTTCTATTATACTATTTTCAGTCTTTATTATGCAACTTTCATAGGTACTATTTTTATGTATCTCTGTAACTTTCTTATACTCTGTTAATCCAGTTTCTTCATTCTTACTTAATACTAAATCTCCTACTTTTATTTCTTTTATAAATTTTAAGCCATCTATAGTTTTTACTAAAGTATCTCCTACTAGACAACCATTTTTTAGACATAATTGTATGCTCTCGGGTAACTTATTATTTACTTTATTTAACAAAGATTCACCTTTATCTTTTATCCATACAACATAATCATTTTTTCCTAAATCTAGAGTTGCTTCTAATACTTTTTTAAACTCTTTCTCTCCTTTTGATATTATTTCTAATGTTTCTTTTTTAGCTAATTTAACTAGTTTTTTATCACAAACTTTAGCTGTTGCCTTTCCTATATCTACAACTTTATCTCCTAGCTTTAATAAACCTGCTGCCTTATCCATATATTTTAAGCCTTTTACAGAATCCCCTATAAATGGAACCATTGCTACAAAACTTATTAATGCTCCTGATATATCGCCTCTTGCTAGTGATATTACTCCATTTATTCCGTCACATATATCTCCTACTACTGGAATAAATCCTATTACATCAAGTGCTACTTGAACTTTGTTTAAAAATGCATCTAATTCATTTGTTATTTCTATATTATTTTCTTTTTCATATTTGGCTACATCTTGTTTAAACTTACTTGCTAACCTTTCATCTACTTCTTTTACTTTTTGTGAAAATGCATTTATGTTTTCTATAAGGATTTCTGTATCTTCTATATCTTTTGATACTTGTCTTTCTCTATACTCTAACTCTCTTAATATTTCACCTTTACTGTAATAATAATTTTCTAAATCGTATAGTTCATTTAATGCATTTTTTATTTGTCTTTTTTCATTTTCTAAATTAATTACTATATTCTTAAGATTATTTATTATGTTGTTTGTATTGCCATAATCTATTTGTATTTTCCTCATAATTGTTGTCCCCTTATAGATTACTTCCCATTCTTTCTAATTCTTCAAATTCACTTCTTCCTTCTTTTAGCATAGATACTAGAAACTCTAATCTTGATATGTGTTCTTTTATTCCTTTTTCCCACTCCCCATATTTTATAGTAATAAATTGCTCCTTTGCTTGTCCACTCCATCCAGTATTATCTATAGTTTTTAAGCTCTTATTTAATATATTTAGATTTTCTTTTAATAATTTTATTGATTTATCATATACATCAATTACATCATTAATATTATCCATATCTACTGAAAAATCCATAATGTCTCACCACCTACTTGAATATTCCTGTTAATATATCTCTTTGCACTTGTATATTCATATTTCCATCTTTTCTTGATTCTTTTAAAATCTTTAATTTGTCTATTTCATTTACCGTATTTTCAAACTTATCTTTATCTAATTTAAATAATCCATCTTTTAATATTTCTACTTTCTCATACTCTCCTAGCTCAATTAATGCAATCATCCTATATAGAATTATATTAGTATCAAATGGATTACTACTATTTTGAACTCGTAACACTTTATTTAAATTTTCAAAAGTTTTTATTGCTTCATCATTTTTGTTAATGTTTAAATATGAATATCCTTTTAATAATTCTGTTATTCTTCCATAATCTGTTGTTAAGTCTATTTCATTTACTTTATTTAATTCATCTATTAAACCTGAATACTCGTTATTTTTATATCTTAATAATGCAAGCATGTATATTAATTCCACATTCTCTTCATCAAAAACATCTTTATCTATCAATAAATCTATTGCTTTTGTGTACTCTCCTCTTATTGTTAATATCTTTGATTTTGCAACCATAAATTCAGAGTAATATCCATTATCCATTTGAATATTATCTATTATTTCCATTGCATCATCATAATTTTTTAAAATCATATAATATTTTATATAATCAAGCTTTAAGGCGTCTAGTTGCCCAAATCTCTCTTTAGCTAATTCTAAGGTTTTATATACATCATCATATTTACGATTGTTTAAATCAAATAGTATTTTTAATGAATATCCATCGTAATCATCTGAGTTATTTTTTATCATTTGATTTAAAATATTTTCAGCCTCTAGTTTTCTATTCATATTTAAATATATGTAGTATAAC
>NZ_JAKEDR010000202.1 GCF_023653455.1 Paraclostridium ghonii | reverse complement strand
ATATTAAAATATACTAAATTAAATAACATAGTGATTGAATGTAGCAACTTAAAAAAAGGTATTTTTATAAATTGTCATATAGATTATATAACAATTAAAGATTGTGATTTAAAAGCATTTAAATTAACAGAGTCCTATATACATAATTTAGAATTTGATGATAGCTTAGTAACTAAATTTAACGAAGATACTTTTTTTGATGAATTAAACAATGAAAGTTATGAAAGTTGTTATAAATTTTATAGAGCTATAGCCTATAAATTTCAAGAAAATAATTTACTAGCTAAATATGGTGAATACTTATATATGTATAGAAATATACAAAGAAAAACCTTAAAAGGGATAAATAGATTTAAATCAAAGGTATTTTGGTTAATATGTGGATATGGAGAAAGACCTACCTATGCACTTATAACATCTTTAGAGATTATATTTATATTTACAATACTATATCTTATCTTTGGACTTAAAATTGGAAGTGAAATAATATCATACAAAGAGCTATTTTTTACAGAAAAGCCTACAAATGTAATGATAGATGATTTTGTAAGAGCATTTCATTTTAGTATAGTAACATTTACAACTGTAGGATATGGAGATATAACTCCGTTTGGATATAGTATATTTTTATCAGGAATAGAGATGTTTCTAGGCGTAACTATGGTTGGGATTTGGACAGCGACACTTGCAAGAAAAATAAATAGGTAAAAGTATAATAAAATAGCTGTCTTGAAAAAGGCTACTATTTTATTCTTCAAATAAAATTCATTTACTATTTTAAAATTTGTAGTATAATATTGACTTATATAAAAATGATTTATCACAAAATTATAAGTATATGTTATATTTGTGCTTGTGTTGAGAAGGAAAGGTGATGATAGTGTGAAAAAGCTATTATGTTTACTACTAGTAGTTTTGACTATGGGAACTATGTACTATTTTTCAAGTCAAGAAGGAGATATGTCAAAACACCAATCGGATAGTGCAGTTAATGTAATTGACAATATAAGATCAGAAATAACTTTAAAAAATAATAAGATAATAAGCGTAAAAGAAAAAGTTTTCAATGAACTTAAGCAATATGGAGATAAAGGATACGTAGTTAGAAAAATGGCTCATTTTAGTATATATGCAGCTATAGGATTTTCTATAAGCTTATTTGTATATGTACTCACTAAAAGGATATACATATCTAGTATTGTAGCTATGATAGCAAGTATTTCATATGCTTATTACGATGAAATGAGACAGCTAGCTGTAGATGGAAGAGTTGGGAGTATGAAAGATGTGCTTATAGATGCCTCAGGAGCGCTTACAGGTATTTTAATACTATTTGCTATAGTTATTGTATTTAAAGGAATTCGAGGATTCTTTAACTTTGTATTTAAAAGACAAAGCAAAGCTGTATAGAAAAATTCTATACAGCTTCTTTAAAAGAGTGCTTTAAAAAGGTTATATTATGAAACTTTATAAGTCTGTTTAGAAAACTGAGATATAAAGTTTTTTGGCATTTTACTTAAGAAATAAACCACTAAAATACAAGATAAAGGTTTATCTACTATATTACTAATAATTCTAGGTATAAAAGCAGCTGTGAAAATTTGTTGACCAGACTGCATTAAAAATCCAACTAGCAAATCTGCACCACTTCCGCTTAATCCACCAAATAATAGTATTGATATAGGTGTTCCAATTAACGGGCAAACTACAGCTAATAATAAGCCTGTAAGTATAGCCTCTTTGTAACCAAATGATTTTTTCTTTGCTATAAACCCAACTATAACACCTAGAGCTATATTAACCAAAGCAAATGGTATATTCGTAGGGTCTGATATTACACCAAGAACTAAGTTTGTTCCACCACCTATAAGTGCGCCCCAAAGTGGACCTAAAACAACCGCACCAAGGACTGTTCCAACAGTATCTAAAAATAGAAATGGGATATTTAGCATATCAACAAACATACCAAATACTATATTTACTAATATACACATTGCACTAAATGTTATTTTCTTTGTATTCATGATTGCAAGTTCCTCCGAAGTTAAATTATTAGTATATAATCAATATTAATACAAAATTAATAATAATTGAAATAGAAAATATTTATAGTTTAATTGTTTAAAATAGCAAAAAACTATAACCTGCAAAATGTTCACTATGATAAGATAAAAATATTAATAAAATTAAGGAGAATTCTATGGAAAGAAAAAGGGAAATAGTAGTTTTAAGTCACTGTATACTAAACTGTAACTCTAAGGTTGAGGGATTATCTAACGAAAAAGGATCTCATAATATTGCATTAAAATTTTTAAATGAAGGATACGGTATAATTCAATTACCTTGTCCAGAAATGATTATGTATGGAATAAAAAGATGGGGTCATGTAAAAGAACAATTTGATAATTTGTTTTATAGAAATCAGTGTAAAATTATGATAGAACCGTATATAAAACAATTTGAAAACTATATAAAGAATGATTATAAAATAAAAGCTATTATAGCTATAGATGGAAGCCCTAGTTGTGGATATAATAAAACTTGTAGTTCTGATAAGTGGTATGGAGAACTTAGTGGATGCAATAATTTACTAGAAAAAATAAATGATATAAAAATGGTAAATGAAAAAGGCATTTTTATTGAAGAATTAGAAAATTTATTATGTGAAAATAATTTAAAAATACCAATTATAGGATTAGATGAAAGTAGAGGACTAGATATAAGTGAAATTTAAATATAGTTTAATCATGTAGGTAAGTTAGTATAAATGAGTAAAATATTATTCATAAACGATAACTTAGTAATTGATCGTGATATAGGGAGGAGTGAGAGCATATTTTGCTACACAAGCTGAAAAGATGCTTGAAATGTAGCTAAAATATGTTCTCACTCCCTTTTGTGTTGTGTAACTATAAATAAAACACTTTAAAATTAATTACGTTTTAAAGAATGAATAACTTCAAAAAAATGTAATAATTTACAAAATTAGACAAAATAATATATAATATTGTAGATATATAAATATTTAAAGTAAATGGAGATAATCTATAGGGGAGAAAACAACTTATGAGGAGAATACAAATAGATTATGGAAATACAAACAACATAATAAATAATCTTAAGAATATAGTAATTAATTTAGAAAATGAAAAAATACAAATAAAAAATGCATTAAATGAACTACACGATTTAGAAAATTATTATCACAGTAAAGGCGAAATATTAAGAGAGTTAGAGTATAGAGAAAGACAAGTATCAAAAGATATAGAAGATACACAAATCCTTATAGAAAATATAAATGCATTTTCAACAAAAGTAAAAGAAGTAGATGAAAATTTAGCTAATAAGTTTAAACAAGATGTAGATAAATATTCAAAAGAAAATAATATAGAAATAACAAATGAATTAGATGTATTTTTAAATAAAGTTCAAGTAGGACTTGATGTAATAGGACTTGTTCCATTGGTAGGAGATATATGTGATGGAATAAATGGAGTAATATCACTAGCAAGAGGCGATATACCAGGAGCAACAATAAGTTTTGTAGCAATGATTCCATTCATAGGAGATTCTGTAAAAGGCTTAAAATATATGGATAAGGCATCAGATTTATTAAAGCTAGGAGATAAAGTTGTAGATATAGGAAAAGCAACAGCTAAAGTTTGTGATAAAAAACTAGTTAAATTAGCTAAAAAAGAAACATTAGAAATAATATCAAAAGGAGAGAAAGAATTTAAAAAAGTATTAGAAGCAACATTAGATTTAGGTAAAAATGATTATGTTGTATGGATAAAAAATAAAGGTGAAGTTCCATTAAATACGGTAACTGATGAATTATCAAAGGATATACAAGTATGCATAAATAATGGTTGTCTAGTAGGAGATACTTTAGTAAAAACTATAGATGGCTTAAAAGTTATAAAAGAAATAAAAGTAGGAGATTTAGTATTAAGTAAGAATGAAGAATTAGGTATAACAGAGTATAAGAAAGTTAAAGAGATTCATAAAAATAGTACCTATGAAAGTTGTATAATAAAGACAAAAAATAGTATAATAGAAGGCACAACAGGGCACTTATTTATGATAAAAGATAAGTGGTGGACACCAGCATTAGAGATAAAAGAAAATGATTATATAGAACTAGCTAATAGAAGTTATGAGAAGATAATTGGAGTAGAATATAGATATAGAGAATACCCAATTAATACATATAACTTGACAGTAGAAGATAATCATAATTACTTTGCCGGAGAAAATGAAGTTTTAACACATAATACATTACTTAAGAAAAATTGTAAGGTAGCTGATGTTAGGGCAGTATGGGATAATATAAAAATTACTCAACCTATGTATGATGGAACTAAGATACCAAAATCATTCGAGTTAACAGCGGGTGG
Organism: Paraclostridium ghonii; assembly: GCF_023653455.1. Classification (GTDB taxonomy): domain Bacteria; phylum Bacillota; class Clostridia; order Peptostreptococcales; family Peptostreptococcaceae; genus Paraclostridium; species Paraclostridium ghonii. Next base: position 961 of record NZ_JAKEDR010000202.1, on the reverse strand, counting down.
GGAAACGTTTTGGGTACACCCGAACGGGACAAAGCATATGGTTGAATATATAACAAGAAACCCTATATCACATGGGATGCCTATAAATAGTCAAACTATACTTTTGAGTTTTCAAAACTCAGTTTCAGGTGTAGCTAAACAAGGCGTTAAATATGATGAGATTATCAATGTAGGAAATTGGGAATTGATTTTTAGTAAACCAAGAGGCAATGGATTATTACCGGTAATAAAGCATGCTGTTTACAGACCATAATCAAATGAAAGGCGGATGTATAAGATGTTAAAAGTATTTAAGAGTGAATCAACTAAAGAAGAATATATTGAATTCGATATATACACACCAATAAATATAGAATTCGGAGTGTGGAATATCACAAAAGAACCAACTATATACTGGAGAACAGGAGATTTTAGAGAGTCATTAATAGAAATTGGAATAGGACAATATAAGAAAGATATACGCTCTATAACATTATCTATATGTAAAAATGTATATGAAGTAGACAACCATTCTAATAACAATTTTAATATGCTTAAAGGAATCCCCGTATTAGAACTAGAAAATATTAACAATGAAATATATATCGATGAAAAAGGGATATTAAAAGTATATATAGAAAGTAAAAGTATAAGTATAGTTTTTGCAGAAAATAAAATTAAGGATTGTTTACGAAATGATAATGTTGATTTTTATTTAGATGATAATAAATCACTTGTAGGATTTCGAGTTAATAATATCACTGAGGAAAATAAATTTATATTTAAAGAATCATTAGTGTAGTTTATAAGTTATTGTAACGTAAATAAAAGCTTTACCTCATAATAAGGGGGATTTTATAATTTTATTGAGTAAAGGATAGCTTTATTAATAACAAGAATATACACAGTATAGGAATTAAAGAATTGATGTGGAGATTTTGATCTTTAGATTAGATAAAATATAAGTATATAAATATTTAAT
>NZ_JAKEDR010000201.1 GCF_023653455.1 Paraclostridium ghonii | reverse complement strand
ATGTATATCAGGTTAGATTAAATATCTGTATATAAAACATAATACCTTTTACACATTTAGGGGTCCTCTTAATATAAGAAAAGAGGGATATGCATCTAGGCATATCCCCCTTAAATAATCATTTCTAAAATTAAATTTATTTTGGAAAATACACAAATGTACTACCAGACTTATTCTTTTGTAATAATATCAAAATCCGACCCAACTTTTTTCCAAGAATCATTAGAAGAATCTGACACATATAAAGAAAGTTTTAATTTACTAGAATCTTTTTTTATATTCCCAGATGAATTATCTAATTTAAATATACCTTTTCCATTGTTCGCATAATTTGAATAAAACTCAACTTTATTTCCTAAATTATCAGCTCCAACAATTTTCATCATACAATCTGTTCCACTTTTAGGTTCCTCGAATTCAATTTTAGTACCTAAACTATTACTAATGTATTTTTTTAGCTTAATTGTTTTTCCATCATCTAATTTAAACTTTTTATTTAAATTTACACTTAATGTATCTTTAACTAAAGTATCAGCATTAGTATTGAAATTAAAACTCCAATCACCTTGTATTTTTTCAGATCCAGTATCATTAAGTATTTGTATCCCTGAATACTCAACTCGTATATTAACTTCTTCACTTAACTCTTTATCTAAAAAATAAGTGTTAACATTATTCACTGTAGAATCATCAACATTTTCTGAACTCCCATTTAAATCTGAATTAATACGTTTCCCATTTATATATATTGACTCTAACATTTCTGGATATCCACTAAAACCTCCATTTTCGGATTTGACAGTAGAAGATATAGTCAGTTCATTTTTATCTAAAATAACTTCATTTAAAGTTATTGTATATCCATTATTTGTTATTGGTTTATTTATTGTTGTCTTGTACTCACTCAAGTCTGTATCTAAGCCAAAGTAACTGGCTATACTCCAAAAAGCTTGCTTCATTTGAGCTGAAACTTCGCCATTTAAAAATAGGGTGCTACTTATAATGGCTAAAGACAATGAACATGTAATAATAATAGTTTTAGTTCTTTTTTTCCTTTTAATTTTAATTGCACTATTAAGTCCCTCTTTAATAGCATTATCTACATTTGAAGAAACCTCTATGTTTTCAAAATAATTATCATTCATATTAACAGTCCTCCTTCAATATTGTTTTTATGCAGATTTTAGCTCTTCTAAGATGTGTTTTCACTGTATTTGGAGATAATTCCATTACTTCTGAGATATTATCTATTGTCATATCATCAAAATACTTTAGCATAATTACGGTTTTGTATTCTGGTTTTAATGAATCAATAGCATTTTGTAAATCAACCTTTTCTTCAACTGATAAAGTTACATCTTGATCAGGGATAGAATCATCAAGATCTATGTAGTTGATTTTATTTTGTTTATGATAGGTGCTTAATGCTATATTCACAAGAATTTTTGAAATCCAAAGCTTAAATGAAGAGTGTTTCTTTAAGCTTTTTATATTTAACCAGGCCTTATAGGAGCATTCTTGAATTAAATCAAGGGAATCACATTCATTTTTAGTATAGCTGTAGGCTATTTTATATAGATATCCTTTATATTTTAATAATAATAGTTCAAAGCAATAAGAATCCCCTTTTATAGCTTTCTTTATTAATGCTTCTTCGGATAAGCATTCTTTTTTTACTGAATTTGAAAATACATTTATTTTACTCACGTTGTTCCCCCTAATTTTTTATATACAATTATATAGACACTATTTATGTGTGAAAAGTTTCATTTTTATAGAAAACTATTAAATGTAGTTAAATGATATCTAATAATAAATTATTTGCAATAACAATTCAAGACTATAAAAATCTAATTTTGATGTTGAAAGCATTGAAATTACTTAAGATAGATATTTATTAATTTGCTGAATTTTAAAATAGTATATACAATCTTAATAATTTCAAAATAATTATTAGTTACACTTATATAAATACTATATCATTAGCAAGTAATATCCATTCTAAAGATTTAACTAGTTTACTTAATGATTACTATCTAGGTGTAAATGTAAGTATAAGAAGAAATCTTATTTTTAATGATTTAAAGGCAAGTACTAATTCAAACTTAGATGAGTTAAGTAAAAAGATGTATTATATGATGCCGGGATCAGATGGGTTTATAAAATCTACATGCAAAGCATTCGCTAAATATATATTAAATAAGTTATAAAAAATAGGGGTATATTGAAAGTTTTAACATAAATATATATAATCTATTTCATGGAGGATTATATATGAAAATAATTAACAACATTTTAAAAACTTTAGTCTATTTGAGAAATTTATCTTGGATATTTATATATATATTTATAGTTATGTATTCACTTAGTATTTCACTATATGGAAATATTGAGTATATAATAGGGTTATGTATTTTAGATATACTATATATTTATTTAACTTACCTTTTTTATAAAAACACATCTTTAAATAAAAAAAATAATTCTAAAATTTTTAAAATAGCAACAATTAATATTATTATAGAATCAATTTTATATACTTCTATGAGTAAATCTATGTATTCTATACTAACAATACCATTTTTTTTATTTTATTTTTTACCATACATAATATTATTAGTATCTGTAAAATTTAATGAATTATATATGGAAAAGTTAAAGAATTAGAGATAACATATAATAAAAAATAGCCTTCTTTGGTTAAATAGAAATAACTAAAAATAGGAGGCACAAAAAATCTAAAATCTAGATAAAACAATCACTCCTAAACAATTTTTAAAACAAATTATAATATAATTTAAATAACTAATTATAAAACAAATTGTTATTTAAATTATTAAACAAATTATAATACAATTTTTAAATCAAATCGAAAAATAAATTTAAAAACAAATTTTTCTTAATAAAAAATACCAATGACTACGTTAATAAGCATCGGTATTTTTTGTATATAGTATTAAATTAAGGAATTTCTATTTCTATTGCTTCATCTTTAAAATATTTTTCATTGCCGTCACTGGAGAAAGTAGGTGTTATTATTATTTTCTTTTCTGTTCCTTTAAGTTCAAAATCACAGTATACTGTATCTTTCTCATCAGCAATAGCACTCATAGAACTTCTTAAATCTTTGCCGCTTTCATCTGTTACTGATAATGACAGGAATTCATCATCTGAAATATGTCCTTCTACATCCATTTTAATCTTTGCTGATACAGGAGACATCCTTATATCATCAATCTTTAATTTACGCTTTGTATTTCCTTCACTTATATCAACGACTTTGTTAATTTCAATAATTTTCATATCATTAGATATATTAGAACTATTTAAAATAGTATTAAATTCCCATTTGCCCAGTTCCTTACTTAACCACCTTCCTGGCTCTGTTTTTGACTCTCCTATATCAAAGTCTTTGAATTGAATTTTTATATCATAATCTTTATTTTTTTCCAAATTATCAAGTATTTCAAATTCGCTGTCAACTAATCCATCTCCATCAGTATCAATCCTAGTTAAATCAATCATATATAAAACTTCTTTTTTATCTTCACCTCTTATATTTCTTTGCTTAATTGCACCACCTTGACCAGGAAAAGACATATCACCTATTGTAATGATTGGTAAATCTGGTGCAAAGTCCTTTTTATTAAAACCATATTTCTCTAAATCAAAATTACTATAATCAATTCCTAGGCTTATGATTAACTGTCTATCATCAAGCATTACATCTCCTAAGTTAAGTATTAATCCATCATTCTCTAATGATTTATTTCCTTCAAACTTGTATTTATCAAACTCTCCATAATCTCTATCTAAAAAATATTCAATATGATTTACTACTCTATTAATATATGCCCATGCAGTTTCATTATTTAAAGCAATAGAACCTAGCACAAGTATTGATGATATACTGGCCACAATTAATTTTTTGTTTATTTGTTTTCTAGATTTTAACTTTGATTTCATTATTTTTTTCATTTTTTCATTGTCAGCTTTTACTTCATCATATCTATCAAATTGAACTTTTTCATTATTTAATATCTTATATTTATCTATCACGTTACTTCCCTCCATCCTTTAATAAAGATTTTCTTATCTTCGCCTTTCCTCTAGATAATTTACTATATACACTAGAAATTGCTAGTTTCTTATTATTTGCTATATCAACTATACTTTCATCTTCTAAATAATATCGTCTAAATATTTCTTTATCTTCTTTAGGTAAGAAGTTTAATGTTTCATTTAATTCTTCTTGAATTTCTATTTTTAGTAAATTTTCATCTATATAGTATATTTGCTCATCTAAGGTAGATGTTTCTATCTTATTTAGATATTTTCTTTTATAATCAATTGCTTTGTATTTAGCTATTGCACATATCCAGTTTTTAAAAGAATTTTTATCTTTTTCAAATCCATCAATATTATTCCAAATGGCTAGTAGTGTATCACTCACACATTCTTCTTCGTAATTAATCAGTTTGCCCAAATGATGTCTAATTACAGATGTAATAAGCCCATTATACTGGTCTATTAAAATCTCCATTCCTTTTTGATTTTTCTTTTTTATATATTTAATCATTAACTTATCTTGCAAGTTACTTCCTCCTCACTGTAAAAGCTTTTACATTAATTAATTCGTAAAATAATATTAAATACTTGCACATTTAAATATTTTTTTATTTTATTATTCAATTGGACATACTCAGTATATTGTCATAAATTCCAGAAAAACATAGATGTCCCTAAAAATATTTACGGATTGGGACTTATTAATTGAAATTATATAATATGTATTCGCGAGGATTGTATATGAAAATATTTAATAGTATTTTAAAAACTTTAGTTTATTTAGTAAATTCAATTTTTATAATTATGTATATGTTTATTTGAATTGTCTTTTTTATAAAAATATAACTTTAAATAAAAAAATGATTTTAAGATAATTATAATATCAACTATGACTACTATCTTAGAAGGGGGTCTTTTGATTTTTCAATGTAGGTGTATATAGGGTATATTCTCAGTAACATTTTTTATTGTATTGTTTACCAAAGGAGTTGCTATTGATATCTATAAAATTTAATAAATTATATGTGAAAAAGTTAAAGAATTAGAAAAAACTATATACTAAAAAATAACCTTATTTAATTAAATGAAAGTAACTAAAATCCATTCAAAATAAGGTTGTTTTTATATTTAAATCTATTAATTATAAAAGTTCCCAAATAATTTTTAATGTATATAAATTAGCAAAATAATATGCTAAAAATAGGAGACATAAAAAGTCTAAAAGGTAGAAAAATAAATTATTATTAAATAATTTTCATAACAAATATTAATACTACTTAAATAACTAATTATTAAACAAATTGTTATTAAAATAGTATTAATA
>NZ_JAKEDR010000200.1 GCF_023653455.1 Paraclostridium ghonii | reverse complement strand
GATTGTAAAATATAATAAGACACCATTATGAAGTGTCTTATTATATAATATTATTTACAATTTTTACAAATACCATGAAGTATAACAGTACAAGATGTAATTTCTATATTTAGTTCATTTGAAAGAGTAGCAGGAATGTTCTTTAAGATATCTGAATGAATATCTTGTATGTTTCCGCAAACATCACAAATTATATGATTGTGTTCTACTACATTAGCATCAAATCTATCTGGAAACCCAGGGATGCTAACTTTTTGAATATAACCGTGATTTACAAGTTGAGATAAGTTTCTATAAACAGTACCTAAACTTAAGTTAGGATTATCTTTTTTTAGGTAATCGTATATAAAATCTGCAGTAGGATGAATAGTGTTGTCCTTAACAGCGTTTAGTATGAGTTCTCTTTGTTTTGAAAATTTCAAAATACCACCTGCTTATTATTGTTTTTAACATAAATATACCCTGAAAAGTAAATTTATAATCAAATTATATTATATAATAAAATTATAAATAATAAAATAGAGTAGCTTAATAGTTAAGCTACTCTAGGATTATGTGAATTGAGAAATGGCTATAAAGTATTACTTCGTAAAGTGTCTTTCTAATAAGCCTAAGAATGCTTTACCATGTCTAGCTTCATCTTTACACATTTCGTGAACTGTATCATGTATAGCATCAAGTCCTAACTCTTTAGCTCTTTTCGCTATTTTTAATTTTCCTTCAGTTGCACCATATTCAGCTTCAACTCTAGCTTTTAAGTTAGCTTGAGTATCAGCAACAACAACTTCACCTAATAACTCAGCAAATTTTGCTGCATGCTCAGCTTCTTCGAAAGCTATTCTTTTATAAGCTTCAGCTACTTCTGGGAAACCTTCTCTATCAGCTTGACGACTCATAGCTAAATACATACCAACCTCTGTACATTCTCCAACAAAGTTAGCTCTTAAGCCTTCAAGTATTTCAGCATCTATACCTTGAGCAACACCTATCCTATGTTCGTCAGCCCAAACCATTTCACCTGACATTTCATTAAATTTATCAGCTCCAACCTTGCAAACTGGACAGATCTCTGGAGCAGTTTCACCTTCATGTATATATCCACATACTGTACAAACAAACTTTTTCATTTTATATTCCTCCTTTAAAATAAAAGTAGTAATAATTACTATTATTAATTACAAAATTAATGATACAATAAAGTTATAACTATGTCAACACTTTTAGATTAAATAAATTAAAAAGACTTTTAGCAATATTTATAAAACTATAGATTAATAGAAGTTAAAAATATACATAATAAGTATAAAGGGAAGAATAAATTTAGAAAGGAAGTTATTAAATGGATAGCTCGATAAAATCAAATATAGATAAACTAAAAGTCATTCCATTAGGTGGACTGGGAGAAATAGGAAAAAATATAACTGCAATAGAGTATAAAGATGAAATAATTGTTATTGATGGTGGATTATCATTTCCAGATGAAGATATGTATGGAGTAGACTTATTGATTCCTGATATATCTTATTTGATAGAAAATAAAGATAAAGTTAAGGGGATGTTTGTAACTCATGGTCATGAAGATCATATTGGAGCAATTCCATATATATTAAAACAATTAAATATGCCTGTATATGGAACAAAGTTAACTATAGGGCTTATTGAAAATAAACTAAGAGAACATAATATACTAGACATATGCACGTTAAAGTCAGTAGAGGATAAACAAGTAGTTCAATTGGAGAATTTAAAAGTTGAATTTATAAGCGTGACTCACAGTATTGCTGACGCTTGTGCTATTTGTATATACTCGCCAGTGGGTATAATAATTCATACTGGAGATTTTAAAGTAGATTACACTCCTATAGATGGAAGAAGGATGGATTTAGAAAGTATATCTAAAATAGGGAAAAAAGGTGTGCTACTTTTATTAGCAGATAGCACAAATGTTGAAAGAAAAGGTCATTCATTATCTGAAAAGACAATAGGAGAAACTCTAGATAGAATTTTTAATGATAAGAAAGGTAGGATAATAGTAGCTACTTTTGCTTCTAATATACATAGAATGCAACAAATTGTTAATGCTTCAGTAGCTAATAATAGGAAGGTTGTATTTAGTGGACGTAGCATGGAGAATGTATCAGATGTTGCTATAGAACTTGGGTATTTAGAAATACCTGATGGATATAAAATAAATATTGATGAAATGGAAAATTATAATAATGATGAAATAACTATAATAACTACAGGAAGTCAAGGAGAAGCCATGGCAGGGCTTGCTAGAATAGCTTTTGATAATCATAAAAAAATAAAGATAAAAAATAATGACTTATTTATAATATCAGCATCTCCTATACCAGGTAATGACAAACTTATATCTAGGGTTATAAATCAATTATATAGAAAAGGTGCAGAAGTAATATATAAAGACTTAGAGGCGGTACATGTTTCTGGACATGCATACCAAGAAGAATTAAAGCTTATACACACATTAGTACATCCTAAGTTCTTTATGCCTGTACATGGGGAATATAGACACTTAGTACACCATAAAAACCTTGCAATTAAATTAGGCATGAGAAAAGAAAATGTATTTATTTTAGATAGTGGAGAAGTACTTGAATTATCTAAGAAAACTGCAAGAAAAAACGGTAAGGTAAGAGTAGGAACTGTATATGTTGATGGTATAGGTGTTGGAGATGTAGGAAATATAGTTTTAAGAGACAGAAAATATTTAGCAGAAAATGGTATGATGACTATAGTTGTAGGGATAGATAAAGTAAGTAAAATGATTGTTGCTGGTCCAGATATAATAACAAGAGGATTTATATATGCAAGAGAAGCTACAGACTTAATAGATGATGTAAAATCCATAGTTGTGAACGAAGTTGAAAAGTGTTTAGAAAATGATGTATTAGAGTGGAGTGTAATGAAATCTAGAGTTAAAAAATCTGTTGATAGATATTTATATGAAAAATTAAAAAGAGGAACTAGTATATTCCCAATAATTGTAGAAGTATAAAAAGGAGTTGTTAATTAACAACTCCTTTTTTAAAACTATTTATTAGCTTGTCTAGATTTATTATATCTTAATCTTTCATTTTCATTTAAGAATTTTTTTCTAAGTCTTATAGAATCTGGAGTTATTTCAACTAACTCATCATCATCTATAAATTCTAAAGCTTCTTCTAAAGTAAATGTTCTAGCTGCTTGTAATTTTACAGCATCATCAGTACCAGAAGCACGAACGTTAGTTAATTTCTTGTTTTTACAAGGATTAACTACCATATCATCTTTTCTTGAGTTCATACCGATTACCATACCTTCGTAAACTTCAACACCAGGATCAACGAACATTTGAGCTCTTTCACTTAATGCACTAAGAGCATAAGCCATTGTAGAACCAGGTCCTTGAGCTACTAAAACTCCGTTTGTTCTTGAAGGTATTTCGCCTTTATGATCTTCGTATCTTTCAAATGATCTAACTAAAGAACCTTCTCCACGAGTATCATTTATAAATTCACTTCTGTATCCTAATAATCCTCTAGTAGGAGCTATAAATGTTATTTTAACATAATCTCCTTCTATTTCCATAGCTTCCATCATAGCTTTTCTTAAGTTTAATTTATTGATAACAGTTCCTGAATAAGTTTCAGGGCAGTTAACTATAACTCTTTCCATTGGCTCCATTAATTTACCATCTTGCTTTATAAATAAAACTTCTGGCTTAGAAACTCCGATTTCATATCCTTCACGTCTCATGTTTTCAAGTAATATTGATAAATGAAGCTCTCCACGTCCAGATACCTTGAAACCGTCCGTAGTATCCATTGGCTCAACTTTTAAACCAACATTAACTTCTAATTCTTTTTCTAATCTATCTTTTATATGTCTAGTAGTAACGAATTTACCACTCTTACCGCAGAATGGAGAGTCATTAACTAAGAAATTCATTGATAGAGTAGGTTCTTCTATATGAATAAGTTCCATTGGCAATGGATTATCCGAATCACATATAGTTTCTCCTATAGATATATCTGGCATACCAGCGACAACTACTATATCTCCAGCATATGCTTCATCTTTTTCAATTTGACGAAGTCCTTCGTAAGCTGTAAGTTTTGATATTTTTCCCCTAGCTACACTTCCATCAGCTTTACAAACAGATACTTGAGATCCGTTTTTTACTGTTCCTTTATAAACTCTACCTATTCCAAGTCTACCTACATAATCGTCATATGCAAGTGCAGATACTTGAAGTTGTAAAGGTTCAGATGCATAGTCAGGATAAGCTTCAACATGGTTTACAATAGTTTCAAATAGAGGAGATAAATCGTTACTATCATCATCCATTTCTAATTTTGCAACACCTTGTTTAGCTACACCGTATATTATTGGGAATTCACATTGTTCATCAGTTGCATTTAAGTCAACAAATAAATCAAATACTTCATCAACAACTTCTTCAGCTCTTTGATCTTGTTTATCTATTTTATTTATAAATAGTATTGGTCTAAGACCAGCTTCTAAAGATTTTTGTAAAACGAATCTAGTTTGAGGCATAGGCCCTTCACTAGCATCTACTAATAATATAACTGTATCAACAGTTTTTATAACACGTTCAACCTCAGAAGAGAAATCACTATGTCCCGGTGTATCTACTATATTTATTTTATAGTCCTTATAGTTTATAGCACAGTTTTTAGAGTATATAGTTATACCTCTTTCTTTCTCTAGGTCATTACTATCCATTACACAATCTTTTACAACCTCGTTATCTCTAAAAACTCCTGATTGAGATAAGAAGGCATCAACTAGTGTTGACTTACCAGCATCGACATGGGCGATAACTGCGATGTTTATTATTTTGTTTTTGTTTGTCATTGTCAAAAACTCTCCTTCCGATATTAAATAACTGATTAAGTATACCATATACAAAAGAAATTGTAAAACTAAAAAAGGAGTATTTACAATGATAAGGTTATCCTAAAGTGCAAAAAAATATAACTATATATTTAATTTCGAAAAATTGGGATTATAAAAATATGGATTGATTTGTCTAATTTTAGGATTTGGTAATCGTTGACTATGCATTTTAGGTAAAATATAATATATTTATATTTAATGAAAGGAAATTTGGTTTATGTCACAAATAACAAAAAAAGCTTTGGCTTCATCATTAAAGAAGTTGATGAATACTAGATCATTAAGTAAAATCACAATTAATGATATTGTACAAGAGTGTGGTGTAAATCGTCGCACATTTTACTATCATTTTAAGGATATATATGATCTTGTAGAATGGATTTTAAAAAATGAAATAAATGAAAGAATAAAAGAAAATATTACATTTGAGACATGGCAACAAAGTTTTTTAAAAATTTTAAATTATTTATCTGAAAATAAAAAGATGATTTATAATATCTATAATTCTATAG
>NZ_JAKEDR010000020.1 GCF_023653455.1 Paraclostridium ghonii | reverse complement strand
GATAAGATTTCCCACCGTAAGGGTAAGATCCCAGGAAGACTACCTGGTTGATAGGTCGGAGGTGTAAGTGCAGCAATGTATGTAGCTTACCGATACTAATAGATCGAGGACTTGACCAAATTTATTTAATTTTACTAATGTTATTCAGTTTTTAGAGTACTAACTCTAATTAAAGATTATGTGGTTACTATAGCAAAGAGGATACACCTGTTCCCATTCCGAACACAGAAGTTAAGCTCTTTAGCGCCGATGGTACTTGGTGGGAAGCTGCCTGGGAGAGTAGGACGTAGCCGCGTAATCTTTTTTATTTTATGCACAATTGTTGGTGGTTAGTGTTAGTTTGCACTTGAGTTCATAAAGCTGGGAAGATGCTTTAAAATGACCTCTGCGTTGCAAACTAACACTAACCACCTTTTTCGTATAGTAAAATAAAAAAAGAATTACGCTTGTACGATGTGAAGAGATAAAAAATTAAAAGATGCTTTAAAATGATTTCTGCATTGTAACTTAATACTAACCACTCTTTCGTATGTGAAATAAAAAAGAATTACGCTTGTACGAGATATGAAGAGATAAAAAATAAAATAGACTTATATTTGTACAATTTGGAAATGGAAAAGAGTGAAAAAGTGCTTTTAGAAATAGAATTATAATTATATGATTAATTAAAGTAGTTTTTTATGCTTAATGAAATTATACTAAATAAAAAACTATGTAGTATAAACTATGAAGTGTAGATAGATTAATTAGTTTAATGTTGGAGTAAATAAATTTTGAGAAATGGACGAAGTCGTTGGGTAAAAAGTTGTTCCCAAACGTAGTGGTTCAAGCTAAGTAAATTATATATATAATATATTTTGGGAGGAGGGACTTTAGCTAAATGTTTTAGTTAAAGCAATAAAATGAATATACCTATAATAAATTCTTTAAAAAAAATAGTTGATGAAGATATAATATCATTTCATATGCCAGGGCATAAAAAAGGAGAAATATATAAACTTTTAGGATATGAAAATATATTTGAAAATATTTATAAGCTGGATACAACTGAAATTTCAGGTACAGATAATCTACATTTACCAGATGGATGTATAAAAGATTCGTTTAAAAGGGCATCAGAAGTATTTAAAAGCGATAAAACTTTTTATTTGATAAATGGTTCTACTTGTGGGATAGAAGCAGCTATAATGGCTACAGTAAGTCCTAAAGAAAAAATTATATTAAATAGAGATTGTCATCAATCTGCAATTAACGCTTGTATAATTGGAGATATAGATCCTGTTTATGTAAGTCCTAGTATAAATAAAGATAGTAATACTTTGACAGGGGTTAATTTCGAGGATGTAAAAAGTGTTATAGATGATAATTTAGATGCAAAAGCAATTTTTTTAACGTATCCTACTTATTTTGGAGATGTGTTTGATTTAAGAACTATTTCCAATTATGCACATGAAAAAAATATGGTTGTTATAATAGATGAAGCACACGGAGCTCATTTAGGGTTAAGTTATAAGTTACCTGATACAGCGTTAAGTCAAGGTGCAGACTTAGTAATACAAAGTACTCATAAAACATTACCATCTTTTACTCAGTCATCAATGCTTCACACAAAAGGAAATAGAATAGATACAAATAAACTATTAAATATGTTGAGAATAACACAATCTTCAAGTCCATCCTATTTACTTATGGCATCTTTAGATATAGCTGTAGACATATATGAAAAAAACGGGGTAGATTTAATGGAAAAACTTCTAAATAATATAGAAGAATTTAAATATGAAATTAGTAGGCTTGAAAATATCAAGGTAGATGAAAGTAAAGATTTTACTAAAATATTTTTAAATACAAAAAAACTAGGAATTACAGGGCATGAACTAGAAAGTATTTTAAGAGAAAGATATAGTATTCAAGTTGAGTTATCTAACTATTATGGAGTTTTATTAATTTCTACAATAGGTAATACAAAAGAGGAATTTCATAAATTAAAAGAAGCTTTATTTGAAATCGATAAAATTTATAAAGTAGAAAAAAATTTAAAAGATGTGTTTTATCCAATTAAACTACCTAAAAAGGTACTAACTCCAAGACAAGCATTCTATATGAGTAAAAAAAATGTTAAAATAGATAATAGTATAGGTAAAATCTCAGGGGAGTATATAATACCATACCCTCCTGGCGTTAGTTTAGTATCTCCAGGTGAAGAAATTACAAAAGAAGTTATAGAATACATTATGGAATGTAAATCTAAGGGGATGAATGTTAATGGAGTTAAGGATAGTGAACTTAGAAATATTCAAGTAATAGATATAGATTAAATTAGAAAGGAATTCACTGTTAATTAGTACTACATATATTAAAGTGGATTAATAGTGGTAGGTGTAAAAAATGAAAGGAAAGTTAATAATCATAGAGAGTGGATCAGATGCTAGCGGGAAAGCAACTCAAACTAAAAAGTTATACAATAGATTAATTGAAGATGGGTATAAAGTAAAGAAAGTAGAATATCCAAACTATAAATCAGATTCTTCTACATTAGTAAAAATGTATTTAAATGGAGATTTCGGAAAAAATGCTAATGATGTAGATGCTTATATAGCTTCCACTTTTTTTGCTGCCGATAGATATGCTTCTTTTAAAACAGAATGGGAGTCTTTTTATAACGAAGGTGGAATTATAATAGCAGATAGATATACTACTTCAAATATGGTTCATCAAGCATCAAAAATGGAGGAGCAAGAAAGAGATAAATTTATAAATTGGCTATTTGACTATGAGTTTAATTTATATAAAATCCCACAACCAGACTGTGTAGTGTTTTTAGATGTTCCTATAGATTATAGTAAAAAACTTATGGAAAATAGAAAAAATAAATTTACAGGAGAAGACAAAAAAGATATACATGAAAGTGATATAGATTACTTAACCAAGTCTTACAATAACTCTTTATATATAGCAAATAAGTATAACTGGAGTAAGATTGAATGTATAGAAAATGAAGAATTAAGAAGTATAGATAGTATACATGAAGAAATATATGAAGTTGTTAAAAAAACTATAGATTTTATGGAGAAATAGACATGTATTTTGAAAATATTATAGGACAAAGTTTTGCTAAAAAATATTTATCAAACTCTATAAATAAAGATAAAATAAATCATGCATATTTATTTGAAGGAATAAATGGAGTTGGGAAAAACACATTTGCAAAGGAATTTGCAAAATACTTACTTAAAATTGAAAATATTGAAAACAGTCCGGACTATACTGTTATAGAGCCTCAGGGGAGTAGCATAAAAATAGCTCAAATAAGAAATTTACAAACTGATGTAATAATAAAGCCACATGGGGATTATAAAATATATATAGTAAATGATGCTCAAAAAATGACTATAGAGTCTCAAAATGCATTATTAAAAACATTAGAGGAACCTCCTCATTATGTAATAATAATACTTTTAACAAATAATAAAAACTCATTACTAGACACAATAAAATCAAGATGTGATATAGTAAAATTTTTACCAATACCAGTTATTGAATTAAAACAATACTTGAAAGAAAGAGGTATTGAAGAAAGAAAGGCTAGTATACTAGCTACATTTTCTAGAGGAAGTATAAGTAAAGCTTTAGAATTATCAGAGTCATCGGATTTCATGGTTATGAGGGAAGATATTCAAAATAATATACAAACTATATTAGATAAGAGCGTAGTTGATATATTAGAACTTCCAAGTAAGTATGATAAATATAAAGATAATATTACAGAAGTTTTAGATATAACTATAAATTATTTTAGAGATATAATGATGTTAAAAGAAAATATAAGTAAAGATATGATTATAAATATAGATAAAATAACTTTTTTACAGAATATGAGCAAAAAAATTAACTATTCTCAAGTGTCTAAGATTATTGATATAATAGAAGAGACTAAGAAAAAGTTAAGAAGTAATTGTAACTTTAATTTGAGTATACAAGTAATGTCTTTAAATATATATGAGGTGATTAAATGATAAGAATAGTGGGTGTTAGATTCAAAAGTGCAGGTAAAATATATTATTTTGATCCTGTAGAATTTGAAATAGAGAAAAATCTAGATGTAGTTGTAGAAACTGCAAGGGGACTAGAATATGGTAAGGTTGTTGTAGGACCCAAGGAGTTGGATGAAAGTGAATTAGTATCACCTTTAAAGCCTATTGTAAGAATAGCAACAGAAGAAGATACTAATATATATTTAGAAAATAAAGAAAAAGCAAAAGAAACATTTGAAATATGCCAACAAAAAATAAAAGAACATGACTTAACTATGTTTCTTATAGATTGTGAATACACATTTGATAGAAATAAATTAATATTCTATTTTACAGCAGAAGGAAGAATAGATTTTAGAGAACTTGTAAAAGACTTGGCCTCTATATTTAAGACTAGAATAGAGTTAAGACAAATAGGAGTAAGAGATGAAGCTAAATCTATAGGTGGGCTTGGACCATGTGGTAGAAGTTTATGTTGTTCTTCTTGGTTAGGAGATTTCCAACCGGTATCTATAAAGATGGCAAAAGATCAAAGTTTATCACTTAATCCAACTAAAATTTCAGGTATATGCGGTAGATTATTTTGCTGTTTAAAATATGAACATGATGTTTATAGTGAAGCATTAGAAAAAATGCCGACAGTAGGTTCTATAGTACAATCTCCAGATGGAAAAGGAAAAGTAATTGAAATTAACCCTCTTTTAGAACAAGTTAAAATAGAACTGCAAGATAAAAATATAAAATTTTACGAAAGAGAAGATGTAAAAGTTTTACAAGAAGCTAAAAAATGTACTGGATGTGGGCAAAGAGATGAAAGACTTGATGCAGAGACATTAAGAGCGTTGAAAAAATTAGAAGATTAATCAGGGGGTAGGATATTTCCTACCCTTTAAATTGTATATTTTTACGCTTAAGGAAATCATACTTAATAAAAAATTATTAATAACCTATAAAACTTAGTTAAATCAATATACTATGTTTTGAGCGTAAAAAAGATTTTGAGCAACGGACGGAGTCGTTGGCGATATGAAGTGGTTCGCAGACGTAGTCGCTCAAGCGAAGCGAATTTTTAATGTTAAGGAGTAGATTTATGGACGTAAAAATAAAAGACACAGAAAGAATAGATGATATTCAATTAAAAGGATTGAGGTTGATACAAGACACCACTGGTTTTTGCTTTGGAGTTGATGCTGTTTTATTAGCTAATTTTGCTACAGTAAAAAGAGGAGCTAGCGTAGTAGATTTAGGAACAGGAACAGGTATAATACCAATACTTATAGCTGGGAAAAGTGAAGCTAAGGAAATAGTTGGAGTTGAGATACAAGAAGAAGTTTATGAAATGGCATCAAGATCTGTATTATTAAATGACTTACAAGATAGAGTTAAAATTATAAATGGAGATATAAAGGTTATAGATCAAATCTTAGAGGTTAATAAGTTTGATGTGGTTACTTCAAATCCTCCATATATGCATGACAATGGAATTAAAAATCCTAATGATAAAAAAGCAATATCTAGACATGAGGTAAAATGTAATTTAGAAGATGTTATAAGATCATCATCTAGGCTACTAAAAGATTTAGGTAAGTTTTATATGATTCATAGACCAACAAGACTAATAGAAATAATAACATTAGCAAGACAATATAAGTTAGAACCAAAGCAAATACAATTTATTCATCCCAAGCAAGGAAAAGCTCCTAATATAATGCTAGTGCAATTTACAAAAGGTGGAAGACCAGATTTAAAGATATTAGATCCATTATATGTTTACGATGAAGATGGAAATTATACTAAAGCAATTGATGACATATATGCAAATCAAGATATAGGAGAGAAGTAGATGAGTGGAAAATTATATGTATGTGGGACTCCAATAGGAAATTTAGAAGATATAACATATAGAACGTTAAGGGTTTTAAATGAGGTTGATTTAATAGCAGCAGAAGATACGAGACACAGTATAAAGCTTTTAAATCATTTTGAAATATCAAAACCATTAACAAGTTATCATGAATACAATAAAGACAATAAAGGTGAATATCTAATTAATAAATTATTAAGTGGAGAGAATATAGCATTGATAAGTGATGCTGGGATGCCAGGAATATCAGATCCTGGAGAGGAAGTAATAAAACAAGCTATTGAAAATGACATTGAGGTAGTTGTTTTACCTGGCCCAAGTGCATCTATTACTGCATTAATAGGATCAGGACTTGAAACTGGTAAATTTGTATTTGAAGGATTTTTAGATAGAGATAAAAAAAGAAGAAGAGATCAATTAGAAGAATTAAAGCATGAAAAGAGAACGATTATATTTTATGAATCTCCTCATAGATTAAAAGATACGTTAAAAGACATGTTAAAAATATTAGGAAATAGATATATTGCAATAAATAGAGAATTAACTAAAAAGTATCAAGAAATAATAAGAAATGATATTCAAGGTTGTATAAATATCTTTAATGAAAGAGAAGTAAAAGGAGAGTTTGTACTTATAGTTGAAGGATTTAAAGGCGAAGTAGAAAAAATTTGTGAATATGATCATTTAAATGATAGAGAATATGTTATCAAGCTTATGGAAGAGGGTATAAGTAAAAAAGACGCAATTAAATCTGTATGCAAAGATAGAAAACTAAAGAAAGATATAGTATATAAGCAAGTTTTAGATTTATAAAATAGAGGTGATAAAGCATGACGTTAGTAAAAAAGCTAATGGATTGTATAAAAAGTGAAGATACGGGGTGTTTTATAAAAGAAATGGATAGTTCAGGCGATTTAGAAATAATATTGCCGATCACATTTCATATGAAAAATGTAGGAGAATGCAAATACCATATTATAAATTGTTTTGAACATTCGCTTTTAGCAGTGAAGTTATTTGAAGAAATTATAAAAGAAGATAATTTTTTTGATAGCCATTTAAGAGATAAGATATTTGAGTCTTTAAATAAAGAGCTAGAAAATGGAATGAAAAAAAGAGATCTTATAAAACTTGGAATATTTTTACATGATATGGGCAAGCCTATTGCTCAGACTGTTGACGATAATGGTAGAGTTCATTTTAAAAAACATGAAATAATAGGTGCTAATAAATGTCTAGAAATAGCTAAGGTTTTAAATTTAAGTAAGAAAAATACAAGTATTTTATATAAATATATTAGGTATCATATGACTTTACTTGAATTGTATAGGGACAATGATATGGATAAAGATAGATTATTTAATATATTTAATACTTTAAAGGATGAAAGCATAGATATATTTCTTATAGGTTATGTAGATATAGTATCAACTAGAAAATTAATAAAGCCTAATGAAGATATGGGGGTAATTAAATCGTATATGAATTATGCAATAACTAATTATACATTCAGATACAGTAGAGACTAGTACGTAATTTAGCATTAAAATATAGACAATTTGTAAGAATTTGTATATTATAAAAGTGTATTAATCTTTTAATTAATACACTTTTATTACGTTTATATTTAAAGCCTTTGTTAAGTAAAGGTTTAAAAAAACAACAATAATACGGGAAACGGTTTTTGAAAATAAGGAACTTAGGATCAGGGAGGATAAAGTATGAGAAAAGATATATCAAGTAAATTAAAGTCAATTCAGCCATCAGTAACTTTAGCTATAACTGCTAAAGCTAAGAGTTTAAAAGCTCAAGGGGTAGATATTATAGGCTTTGGAGCAGGAGAACCAGATTTTAGAACTCCTAAACATATAAGAGATGCGGCTATAGATGCTATAGAAAATGAAAGTATAGGATATACTGCTGCTTCAGGAATGGATAGTTTAAAACAAACTATATGTGATAAGTTAAAAAGAGATAATAATTTAGAATACACTAAAGATCAAATAGTTGTTTCTAATGGAGCTAAACATTCTTTATTTAACACTTTATCAGCGATATGTAACCCAGGAGATGAGGTTATAGTTCCTAATCCATATTGGGTAAGTTATCCAGAATTAATAAGATTAGTTGATGCAGAGCCTGTATTCGTAGAGTGCCCAGAAGAAGCTGAGTTTAAATATACTGTTGAAGCTTTAGAAGCTGCGATAAGCAATAAAACTAAAGCGATAATACTGAATACGCCAAATAACCCGACAGGTACAGCATACAAAGAAGAAGATTTAAAAGCTATAGCTGAATTCGCTGTAAAACATAATATATATGTAATATCAGATGAAATATATGAAAAACTAGTGTATGAAGGAACTCATAAAAGTATAGCATCTTTTAATGAAGATATAAAAGAATTAACTATAGTTGTAAATGGAGTAGCAAAAGCTTATGCAATGACAGGTTGGAGAATAGGATATACTGCTTGTAATAAAGAAATAGCAAAATCTATGTCAAACTTCCAAAGTCATGCTACATCTAATCCTAACACTATAGCTCAATATGCAACAATAGCAGCTTTAAATGCACCAGAAGATACATTAAATGAAATGATATCTGCGTTTAAGGAGAGAAGGGATTTTATGGTTGAGAAAGTAAACTCTATAGAAAATTTATCTTGCTTAAAACCACAAGGTGCTTTCTATGTAATGGTAAATATAAGCAAATTATTAGGGGAAAATTTAAATGGTAAGCAAATAAATAATTCGATAGACTTCGCTGACTATTTATTAGATGATGCAAAAGTAGCAGTTGTTCCTGGAATAGGATTTGGAAATGATAATTACATAAGACTTTCTTATGCAACATCATTAGAAAATATAAAAGAAGGTTTAAATAGAATAGAAAAAGCTATAACTTTATAATTAAGAATCAATGGGCTATTTTAAAAAAGTAGATTTAAATTTCTACTTTTTAAAATAGTCTTTTTTAATTTGGATTAATTAAATTATTAACAATTAATTACAAAAATAATATATTATGGAATTATGTATAGTTTTGGAGTAAAATTATACATACTGTTTAAATAAATATGATAATGGGGGAAATTATGTTAAAAAAAGGAATAATAGCAATAATAGTAGCAGCAATTGTATTTCAAACATATAGCATGATAGTATCTAAAGAAAAAGATACTTATGCAGATGAAAACAAAGACCAAGCTCAAACTATACAAAAAAAAGCAAAACATGAAAAAAGTGAATATATAGAAGGAGTAAAACCTCTTTATGTGGATGGAATATTAGTTGCAAATAAAGATTATGGACTTCCTAGCGATTACGCTCCTGAAAGTGGAAAGGAAGATACTGAAGCTATGCAAGCTTTTAATGAAATGAAAAAAGCTGCTAAAAAAGATGGTCTAGAAATAAATGTAAGAAGTGGGTATAGAAGTTATGATACTCAAGTTCAATTATATAATAATTATGTTGCAAGAGATGGAAAAAAAGCTGCAGATAGATACTCTTCTGTACCAGGATTTAGTGAACATCAAACAGGACTAGCTTTAGATATTTCAAATGGAAATTATCAAAAATCAATAGGAGAATGGTTTGATAAAACACCACAAGCTAAATGGTTATATGAAAATGCATATAAATACGGATTTATACTTAGATACCCTAAAGGCAAAGAAAATATAACTGGATACATATATGAATCATGGCACTATAGATATGTAGGGAAGGAACATAGTAAAAACTTCAAAATGAACGATTTAACATTAGAGGAATATTTAGAATTAAAATAGAGGATGATAAAAATCATCCTCTATTTTACTTATAATATAGATTTACCCTCAATTATTGTTGAGAATATAACTGACGTTTTAGTTCTTCCAACTTGTTTTATTTTATCAATAACTTGTTCAAGTTCATGCATGTCTTCAACTATAACTTTCAGAAGAAGACAATCATCTCCAGTTATATGGTGACACTCAACAATACGATTATCACCTTTAGCATATTCGATAAATGGTTGATAGTTATCGCTAGGTAAAGATATGTTTATAAAAGATTTAATTACTCTACCCAATTTATCAGGGTTTACAATTGCTTTATAACCCTGAATAACTCCAGATTCTTCTAGTCTTTTTACTCTTTCTGATACTGCAGGAGATGTTAATCCTACTATTTTGCCTAAATCCTTCATGGAAATTCTACCGTCTTCTTGTAGTAACTCTATAACTTTAAAATCTGTTGCATCCATATTGAAACTCCTTTCGACTTTATATATTAATTTAAATATTTTTTTTAGTGTCTAGCATAGAATTTTTTAGATTCCAAAGATTTTCAGATAAGTCAACTTTATATGTTTGAGGATATACAAGTCTTTTATATTCCCTCCATAAAGTGTTTAGTTCAGTTTCTGTATATTTTTTTATTTCACATACTGATCTTTTTTCATATACACAATTTCCATTAACGAATAGAGGCTGTAAAAGTTCTCTAATTGTATAATTTTTGAATGTTTTTTTCTTCCATGTATATACAGGGTGAAATACAGTTAGTGGTTTTGTAGTATCTAAAACCTCATCCTCCAGCATTATTAAGTCTGCTTCAGCTTTACCCTGGTTGTTATATATTCTAACAACTTTCTTATATCCAGGGTTAGTTATTTTTTCAGGATCTTCAGAGATTTTTATTTTTGGTTCAATTTCATCATCTTTAAAAGATGCTACAAGTTTATAAACACCACCTAATGATGGAGAATCTGCTGAAGTTATTAGTTTAGTTCCAACCCCCCAAGAATTGATAGGAGATCCAGATGATTTTAAACGGCATATAGCATATTCATCTAAATCATTAGATGCTGTTATTTTTATATTATTGAAACCTTCAGCATCTAAAATTTTCTTACATTCTTTAGATAAATAATCTAAATCACCAGAGTCTAGTCTAATTCCAATTGGTTCATAACCTTTAGCTTTTAAATCTTTAAAAATCTTTATTGCATTAGGAACACCACTATTTAAAACATCATAAGTGTCTACTAATAGAAGACATTTATCTGGATAAATTTTTGCATAAGCTTCAAATGATTCTAACTCGGAATCAAATTTTTGAACCCAGCTATGAGCATGAGTTCCAACTATAGGTAAATCAAACATTTTCCCTGCAAGTACATTTGCAGTAGCATTACATCCCCCAATTATAGCTGCTCTTGCACCATATACGCCTGCATCTGGACCTTGAGCTCGTCTTAATCCGAATTCTAATACAGAATCACCTTGAGCTGCAAAACAAACTCTTGAAGCTTTCGTAGCAATTAATGATTGAAAATTCACTATTGTAAGTAATGCAGTTTCAATTAGCTGAGCTTGATAAAGAGGAGCTTTAATTCTTATTATAGGCTCATTTGGGAACATTACACTACCCTCTAAAACAGAATAAATATCTCCTGTAAACTTAAAATCTTTTAAAAAATCTAAAAATCTTTCTGAGAATAAGTTTAAACCCCTAAGATACTCCAAGTCACTATGAGAAAAACTAAGGTTATTTATGTACTCAACAAGTTGATCTATACCACAAACTATAGTATACCCACCCTTGCAAGCGTTTTTTCTAAAAAACATATCAAATACGACTATATCATCATGAACATTATTCTCAAAATATCCATTAATCATAGTAAGTTGATATAAGTCAGTAAGAAGTGTTAAATTTTCCATTATATATCTCCTTATTACCCTAAAAATATAAAAAAATTACATAAGTATACTAAAACATAATATAGGATAAGTTTCAAGTATAATATAGCAACTTACTATCATAAAATTCATAAGAGGGGGAGATTACTATGGGAAAAATATGGTTTTGGATGATCTTCATTGGGATAATTGGGAGCGTGTTTACAAACAATTTAGGACAGTTAAATGAAGTTATATTAAATGAAGCATCTAAAGGTATTGAATTTGCATTTAGTTTAGCTGGAATAATGGCCCTTTGGATGGGAATTATGAATATAGCTAAAGATTCTGGGCTAATAAATAAAATAGGAGATATTTTATATCCCATATTAAAAAAATTATTTCCATCAATTCCAAAGGGTCACAAAGCTATGTCATATATAGTTATGAATATGGTTTTAAATATGCTAGGAGCTGGAAATGGAGCAACTGCATTTGGATTAAAAGCTATGAAGGAACTACAGACTTTAAATAATAAAAAAGATACAGCTACAAATGATATGATTATGTTTTTAGTAATAAATATTTCTTCTATACAGATTATTCCGTTTACGATGATTAAACTAAGGCTAGATAAAGGAGCATCAAATCCTGGAGAAATAATAATATCAACTTTATTTGCAACAATTGTATCGACTGTAATCGCAATTACAAGCTGCAAATTCCTTCAAAGAAGGAGGTATAAATAATGCTTGATTTATTTTCAAACTCTATAATACCAATAATTATTTTAGGAATTGTAGTTCATGGAAAAATAAAGGGTGTAGACATATATGACAGTTTTGTTAAAGGAGCGATAGATGGATTAAAAGCTACATGGAGTATACTTCCGTACATAATAGGAATATTTTTAGCTATAGGAATATTTAAAAGTGGTAAAGGTATAGATATGTTAGAGTTTATATTTAAACCTATAGCTGATTTATTTAGCATACCTAAAGAATTAATAGGTCTTATAATAGTAAAGCCCCTATCAGGAAGTGGAGCTTTAGGAATGTACAATGAACTTGCAGGTAGAGTAGGAATTGGAAATTTGGTTGAAAAAATGGGTGCGACTATAGTTGGAGCATCAGAAACAATATTTTATACAATGGCTATATATTTTGGAAGTTTAAAAATTAAAAATACAAGACATACCTTAGCATGTGCCATGATGAGTCACATAGCTGGAGTATTAGCAGCAGTATTTATATGTTACATATTATTCACTTAAACCTACTTATGCACTTGATTCAGAAATGCTTATAAAATTACATTGACATAATGTAGTAAATTTAATAAAATTAAGCTTAATAGGTTAATAAAAAATTTAAAAAACAATGAATATAACATATAATTTATGTTAATTATAATAATTAATTAAGCTATGAAGAGATGAGTAAATAATAATTTTTTCTACAGAGAGCTAGGTAAGGTGAAAGCTAGCGTTAAAAGAGTTATTGAATATGGTCTTGGAGCTATTTTATCCGAATAATGGATTAAGTCTATTTTTAAGATAAAACGGATGGACTCGTTATCGTCTTTTAAGATATCTAATATATAATTTTATATATTTAGGTAATTAGGGTGGTACCGCGAATATAACCTCGCCCCTATGTATATCATAGGAGGCGAGTTTTTTATTTTATAGAGAAAATATAAATTTAAGGAGGCATTATAAATGACAAAACCAACTTTTTACGTTACAACTCCTATATATTACCCAAGTGGAAATTTACATATAGGACATACTTACACAACGGTTGCAGCAGATGCTATTGCAAGATTTAAGCGTTTTTGTGGATATGATGTAAAGTTTTTAACAGGAACAGATGAACACGGAGAAAAAATACAAACAAAAGCTAAAGAAAAAGGAATGACAGAAATAGAATATCTTGACGGAATGATAGCTGATATAAAAACTTTATGGGAAAAAATGGACATATCTTATGATGATTTTATAAGAACTACAGAAAATAGACATGAAGTTATAATACAAAAAATATTTACTAAGTTATATGAACAAGGCGATATATATAAAGGATCTTATGAAGGAAGATACTGTACTCCTTGTGAAAGCTTCTGGACAGAGTCTCAGTTGTTAGAAGGAAATAAATGTCCTGATTGTAAAAGAGAAACTTATATAGCTAAGGAAGAAGCTTATTTCTTTAAATTATCTAAATATGAAGATAGATTAAGAGAATTATTTGCTAAACCTAACTTCTGTTTACCAGCATCTAGAACAAATGAAATGGTTGCAAACTTTTTAGATAAAGGATTAGAAGATTTATGTGTAACTAGAACTACATTTGATTGGGGAATAAAAGTTCCTTTTGATGAAAAACACGTTATATATGTTTGGGTAGATGCGTTATGTAACTACATAACAGCTTTAGGATATATGAGTGAAGATGATTCTGAATATAAAAAATATTGGCCAGCAACAGTACATTTAACAGCTAAAGAAATAACTAGATTCCATACTATAATATGGCCAGCTATACTTATGGCTTTAGGTGAAGAAGTTCCTACACAAGTATATGGACATGGATGGATATTATTTGATAATGATAAAATGAGTAAATCTAAAGGAAATGTAGTTTATCCAGAACCTATGATAGAAAGATATGGTGTAGATACTCTTAAATATTTCTTATTAAGAGAGTTTGCATTTGGTCAAGATGGAAGCTACAATCACAAAAACTTCATAACAAGAATAAATTCAGACTTAGCTAATGATTTAGGAAACTTAGTAAGTAGAACTGTTTCTATGGTTGAGAAGTATAATGATGGAATAATACCAATGCCGAAAGTAAGTACTGATTTTGATGAAAGTTTAAAACAAACAGCTAAAAATTCAGTAGAAAACTTTGAAATAGAAATGGATAAACTTCAATTCCATGAAGCACTAGAATCTGTTTGGAAATTAATAAGAAGAACTAATAAATATATAGATGAGACTATGCCTTGGGCTTTAGCTAAAGATGAAGCTAAAAAAGATGAGCTAGATGCAGTTTTATATAATTTATGTGAATCTATAAGAATAGTAGCAACACTTATAAATCCGGTTATGAATGATACTGCTAAAAATATATATAATCAATTAGGAATAAATGATGAGAATTTAATGACTTGGGAAAGCACTAAAACTTTTGGATTAATAAAGGAAAACACAAAAGTTGAAAAAGGTAATGCCTTATTCCCAAGATTAGATGTGGAAAAAGAAGTGGAAGAATTACAAGAGTTATTTTGCGATAAAAAAGAAGAAGTCGAAGCTCCTTTAGAGCATAAAGAAGAAATATCTATAGATGATTTAGATAAAATTGAGCTTAGAATAGGTAAAGTTATAAACTGTGAAAAACACCCAAAAGCAGATAAACTTTTAGTTTCACAAGTGAAAATAGGTCCAGAAACAAGACAAATAGTTTCAGGAATAGCTAAATGGTATAAGCCAGAAGATTTAATAGGAAAAGAAGTTACAGTAGTATGTAATTTAAAATCTGTTAAATTAAGAGGGGTTGAATCACAAGGTATGATATTAGTTGCTGGGGACAATGGAGATGACTTAGTTGTACCATTTACACAAGGCGCTAGAGAAGGTTGCGAAGTTAGATAAGGAGATGACAATATGTTATTTGACTCACATGCACATTTAAATGATGAAAGATTTGATGAAGATAGAGAAGATTTAATAAAATCATTAAAAGATAAAGGTGTAGATTTAGTTTTAAACCCAGGAGCATGTATAGAAACATCTAAAAGCAGTATAGAATTAGCAAATAAATATGATTTTATATACGCAGCAGTAGGGGTACATCCTCATGATGTAGGAGAGATGACTGAAGGTGATATCGACACTTTAAGAATTCTTGCTACTGAAAATGAAAAAGTAAGAGCTATAGGTGAAATAGGATTAGATTACTATTATGATAATTCTCCTAGAGAAATTCAAAAGAAATGGTTTAAAAGACAAGTAGAACTAGCTAATGAACTTAAGTTACCTATAATAATTCACGATAGAGATGCACATGGAGACACATTTGAAATAATAAAAGAAATAAAATCTAAAGAAATAGGATGTGTACTTCACTGTTATAGTGGGAATGTAGAACTTGCTAAAGAATATGTAAAAATGGGATGTTTAATATCTATCCCAGGAACAGTAACATTTAAAAATAATAAAAAAACTAAAGAAGTAGTTAAAGAAATACCTCTTGAGTATTTACTTATAGAGACAGATTCTCCATATATGGCTCCAGAGCCACATAGAGGGAAAAGGAATGATCCTTCTTTAGTTCAATTTGTAGCTGATAAAATAGCTCAAGAAAAAGGAATTTCATACGAAAAAGTTTGTGAAGTTACAAAAGAAAATGCTAAGAGATTTTTTAATATAAATTAATATAATGGGGTATCTAAAAATATTTACTTTTAGATACCCCATTTTTTACGCAAATGAGAAAGCTGTTTAAGAAAAGAGAATTTTTTATTTAAAATAGTTTTAATTAAAGAGTAATATAATTTGAAGCCTTGATAAAATTTATCATAACGCTTAAAATATAAAGATATTAAGTAAAATGAGCGAAAAGGTGATTATATGATAAAGGAAATAATAGTAGTAGAAGGAAGAGATGATGTAACGGCTGTAAAAAGAGCAGTAGAAGCTGAATTAATAACTACAGGTGGATTTGGATTTCCTAAGGGAGTTATGGAAAGAATAAAATCAGCACAAGATAGAAGAGGAGTCATAATATTTACTGATCCAGATTTTGCAGGAGAAAAAATAAGAAAAAAGATAGCTGCAGAAGTTCCAGGATGTAAACATGCATTTTTACCGAGAGCAGAAGCTAAGAAAAATGGAGATATAGGTATTGAGAATGCAACTCCAGAGAGTATAAGAAGAGCTCTTGAAAAAGTTAGAACAGAAAGTACAGATAAAAGAGATGAATTCGGACAAGTAGATTTAATAAGAAATGGGCTTATAGGAAATGAGGATGCATCGCATAGAAGAGATAAACTAGGTATGATACTAGGTATAGGATACGGAAATGCAAAACAGTTTTTAAATAGGCTAAATAATTATGGAGTTAGCAGAGAAGAATTTGATAAATCTTTAGAAACTTTATAAAAACAATATAAACATAAGGAGATAAAATATGGATAGACTTTCGTCACATGGAAAAACCAAAGAATTAGTAGATAAACATGGGTTTAAATTTTCTAAGTCATTAGGACAAAACTTTTTAATAGATGATAATGTAATAGATAGAATATTAGATGGAGCTAGACTTTCAAAAGGAGATAAGATAATAGAAGTAGGGCCAGGTATTGGAACTCTTACTCGTGAAATGGGAAAAGTTGCAGATAAAGTAGTAGCTATAGAAATAGACAAAACTTTAATCCCTATACTAAAGGATACTTTAAATGAATTTGAAAATATAGAAGTTGTTAATCAAGACATATTAAAAGTAAATGTAGAAGAACTAGTAAAAGAAAAATTAAGTGGAGGTCCTGTTAAATTAGTAGCAAACCTTCCATATTATATTACAACTCCTATAGTTATGAAATTTCTAGAAGAAGACATACCTGTAACAGACATAGTAGTTATGGTACAAAAAGAAGTTGCAGATAGAATGAATGCAGGGCCTGGAACTAAAGATTATGGGGCTTTATCTGTAGCAGTTCAATACTATTGTGACACAGAGATAGTTGCTAAGGCTCCTAGACATATGTTTATACCTCAACCAAATGTTGATTCAACGGTTATAGGGCTTCATGTAAGAGAAGAAAGAAAATATATTGTAGATAATGAAGAGATATTCTTTAAAACTGTAAAAGCATCATTTGGACAAAGAAGAAAGACATTGTTAAATGCATTAGGAACATTAGGCTTTTTAAATAAAGATGAAATAAGAGAAGTTTTACAAGAGGCTAATATAGATGAAAAAAGAAGAGGTGAAACTCTATCTATAGAAGAATTTGCAAATCTTGCAAATTGTGTAAATAAAAAAGTACCTTCTAAATAGAAGGTACTTTTTTACATGTCCAAACATATAATGTTTAGAGGGACTTATATTTTATAGGGGGGATAACTTTGAGTACTAAAAAGAAATATAAAAGAGATTATATAATTTTAGAAGCCAAGGATATGAATTTCAGATACAAAGACAGGGTATTACCTAAAGCTTTTGCAAAAGTTGAAGTTACAGAAGATAAATCATTGGTTGCTCTTTATGTAGAAAACTTAAAATATGTTAGAGAAGGATATAAGGTAGTTGCTATATTGGATGATTATAATATTGTAGATTTAGGGAATATAGTTTTAAGCGAGCAAGGAAAAGGGGAATTTGCTTTAAGTTTAGATGAAAATACTTCAAATATTAAATCTGTAGCTTTAACATATGAAAAGAGTATTCCTTTAATAGGCTTTAAAGGAAGCAAATTGGATAATTATGAGGAGTTAATATTTGCTGAAAACGAAGAATATGGAGAATATGAAGAAGTAGAAGACTCTGAATATGAATATGAGGAAGTAGAGTATATTGATGTAGAAGATGGAGATTCTGAATATGAATATGAGTATTTAGAATATATTGAAATAGAAGATGAAGAAGATCAAAAAGAAGAAATTGAACAGGAATACAGAGAACCTAATAAAGAATACGCATCTAATAGTCAAAGAAATCAAACTCAAAAAAAACACAGTAAGCAGGTTGAGGATATAAGACAAGTAAGAGAAGATGTAGAATATGAAGAAGCAGAGACAACTAAAGTAAGAAATTTATTAATGCCTAGACAAATAAAAAAAGGGTTAAAAATGTTTAAAGAGGTAAAACCATTTGTAAATGAAAGTTTTGATAATACTAGATGGTGGAAAATTGAAATAACACCAATGACTATGTGTGGTTATACAATGCCTTATTTAGGATATGTAAATACTTTAAACTATACCATGTATAGTGATATAGTTCTACAAGCATATAGATATAGACATTACTTATTTGGAGTACAATATGATGATTATAATAAACGTAAAAACTATATATACGCGATTCCAGGAAATAAAAGTGAGCAACCAGATCAAGGGCATACAGGTTTTGACATGTATAAACCTTGCGATGATAGAAGTGATAAGTTAGGATACTGGATATGCATTGTAGATTCTAGAACTAGAAAAATTATAAAATAAGTTATTATAGGCTCGTGGAATATCGTTTTCAGTTGAAAAAGGCAAAAATATAAACTACAATGTATATATAAGTTAAACTAAGGAGGAGATTTAATATGATAAACAAACAAAGAGTAATAGATGAATTTATTGAATTAGTAAAAATAGATAGTCTTTCATCTAAGGAAGGAAAAGTTGCAAAGGCTTTAGTATCGAAGTTAGAAGATATAGGATGTGAGGTTTTTATAGATGAAGCTGGAACAAAAGTTGGGGGAGAAACAGGAAACATAATAGCTAAATTAAAAGGAAATAGAGAAGGTAAAACTGTATTATTTAGTTCACACATGGATACAGTTAGCCCGGGGGAAGGTATAAAACCTATAATAGATGAAGCTGCTGGAATAATAAAAAGTGATGGAACTACAGTTCTAGGTTCTGATGATAAAGCTGGAATAGCAGCTATACTAGAGGCGTTAAGAATTATAAAAGAAAACAATATAGATCATGCTGATATAGAAGTAGTATTTTCTATATGGGAAGAAGGGGGATTATTTGGAGCTCAATACTTAGATTACTCTAAAGTGAGTGCGGATTTTGCATTCGTTTTAGATAGTGGTGGATCTCCAGGAGAAATAATAACAAAAGCTCCAGCTCAAGATAAAATAGAAATAACGATAAAAGGCAAACCAGCACATGCAGGATTACAACCAGAAAATGGAGTAAGTGCTATAATGGTTGCTTCTAAAGCTATAGAAAATATGAAATTATCAAGAATAGATGAAGAAACTACTGCAAATATAGGTATAGTTAAAGGAGGAATAGCTACTAACATAGTTATGCCAGAACTTGAAATAGTTGCAGAAGCAAGAAGTTTAGAAATAGTTAAATTAGAAGCTCAAACTAATCATATGGTAGAAGCGTTTAAAAAAGCAGGAGAAGCTATGGGAGCAGAAGTAATAGCTAATGTAAATAGATGTTATGCACCATTTAAAATGGATGATAATGCAGAAATAGTAGAACTTGCTAAAAGAGCATTCTCTAACTTAGGAATAGATGCATATACAGCTGCAACAGGTGGAGGAAGCGATACTAACGTATTAAATGGAAATGGAATAAAAGCTATAAACCTAGGAATAGGTATGAAAAATGCTCATACTCTAGAAGAGTATATAGCTATAGAAGATATAATAAACTCTTCAAGAGCTGTATTAGAAATAATTAAAGAAGCTTAATTGAATATTAATTGAATATATGATAGAATATAAAAATCACCTGACTTTTGTTGGGTGATTTTTCATTTTATAGATAAATGATAATTAATATTGAACTATAATCATAATTTATTGCATTTAATATTTAATATAAGTTTAAATATGAATAAAAATGGATACTAAAATAAAAGATAGGTTTAAAAGGAGGAAAAACAAGTGGAAACAAGGTATGATGAAGCAAATAAAGTAACAATAAAGTCTATATTATTGAATGTTATTTTAACTTTTATAAAAATATTTGCAGGTATAGCAGGTAAGTCTAATGCAATGATAGCAGATGGTTTACATTCAGCATCTGATATAGTTAGCTCAGTCGGCGTTTTAATTGGTAATAAAATCGCTAATGCTCCAAATGATGAAAATCATAATTATGGTCATGAAAAAGCAGAAACGTTAGTATCTTTTTTATTGTCTATATTATTAATAGTTGTGTCACTAAAAATTGGACTTAATGCATTAGAATCTCTTTTTAATTTAAATGAAGTTCAAGTTCCAACAACATTACCTTTAGTAGTATCAGTTATATCAATAGGCATAAAAGAATATCAATATAGGATAACGATTAAAGTAGCTAAAAAAATAAATTCACCATCACTAAAAGCGGATGCATGGCATCATAGATCAGATTCTTTTTCGTCTATAGCGGCATTTATAGGTATAGGAGGGGCAATGTTAGGATTTAAAGCTTTAGATCCTATTGCATCTATAGTAGTTGCCTTATTTGTTGCAAAAGTTGGTATTGATATATTAAAAGATTCAGCAAATGAACTTATGGATTATTCTATTGATATAGATAAAGAAAAGCAAATTGTAAGAATTGCTGAGGAGACAGATGGTGTAATTAATCTAGGGGAGCTTAGAACAAGAAAACATGGTGCAACTGCATATGTTGATTTAACTATATGTGTAAATAAAGATTTAACTGTACATGAAGGACATGAAATAGCCACAAAATTAGAAAAGAGAATAATAAAAGATATGCAGTTTGTCAAAGGAATAACAGTTCATGTAGAACCATGTATAAATTGCCCAGGAAATTCATGTAGAAGATAATAGAAAAATATAATAAAATATAAAAATAGCACTATGATTAGATTGTAGTGCTTTTTAGTTTACATATTTTATAGTATAATAAAATCGTAATTATATAGGGGGGGCTTTTATGGCAAAGAAAAGAAAAATAAAAAAGCGTGTAATCATACTAATAGGAATGATGTTTTTTTTCGTAGTATATGCAACTACATATATTTATTTCTCAAAAAAACAAGAAAGTAGTGCACCTGTTAAGGTTGAAGATAAAAGTACAGAATTTGATAATAAGACATTAATATCTCGTATGAAAGAAACTGATACTGTATATATTTCAGATGATAAACTAAAAGATGTAAGAATAGAACAGGATTATTGGAATCAAATAAAGTTTTTCTCTACAAAGTTTAAAGAGGTTAGAAAACCTAGTAACTATAAAAGTAAATATGAAGCATATATGGATAATGGTATAAGATTTTCTACAGATTTAGATTATTTTAGAATTTATACAGTTAACAAAGAAGAATTTTATAAGATTCCAGTATCAGAAAAGAAAGCATTTGATAAATTATTACAAGAAAGTATATATACATCTATAGATTCTGTAAAAAAATATAAAACTTGGGATAGCATAGAAATAATATATAAAGATCAAGTTAAACAACCATGGAAATGGAAGTATGACGAGTTAGCTTATAAGATATCTGTAAAAAGATTAGTTGGTAAGATTCAGCCTGAAAAGAGTAAAGAAAGAAGTGAATATAACTTTACTATTAAAATTCATGGCGATGGATATTCTACTACACTTGAAACAATGGGGAAAGATTATGTAAAAATAACTTCTGATAAGGCAACTGCATACTATGAAGTCCACGATGGACTATATGAGTATTTAAAAAATGATATATTTAAACTTGGAAATAAAGAAACAAACTAGGGAACCCTAGTTTGTTTCTTTATTAAGATTAAGAAGCATTTCTCCGATTTTATAAACTGTACCAGCTCCAGCTGTTATAACTAAGTCATCTTCAGCTATATTTTCAGCAAGATAGTTAGTTATATCTTCAAATTCACTTATATAAACTACATCAACATTATTTTGATATAATTTATCAACTAAATCCTTAGAGTGTATGTCACCTGGATCCTTCTCACGAGCTGCATATATATCTGTTATTATAACTTTGTCAGCAGCATAGAAGGCATCTGAAAACTCATTTAATAAAGATTTTGTTCTTGTATAAGTATGAGGTTGGAATATACACCATAATTTATTTTTCTTAATTTTTTTTGCAGCAGATAAAGTTGCTTTTAATTCTGTTGGATGATGAGCATAGTCATCAACAACTAAAGCATTATTATATTTCCCTTTAACTTCAAACCTTCTTCCTACCCCTCCGTATAATGCAATATTTTTTCTTATAGTTTCTAATTCAACACCAGAAACTAAAGCGGCAATTATTGCTCCAGTAGCATTATATATATTATGGACTCCAGGAACTGAAAGTTTGAATTCTCCTAAGTTGTTTCCATTATAATGGATATTGAATATGCCATATCCATTTTCATCAAATATAACATCTTTTATTAAGGCGTTATTTTCTTCATTTTGACCATATTTTATAACTGTAGCTTTTATTTCATGAAGTATATCCTTAGTGTTTTCGTCATCTCCATTTATTATAAAATATCCATCGTAAGGTAACAATTTACCGAATTTATTAAAAGATGCTTTGATTTCATCTAGCCCAGAGAAGTAATCTAAATGATCTTCTTCTATATTAAGTACTACTGAAATTTTAGGATTAAAGTTTAGGAAACTGTCAACATATTCGCAAGCTTCAGTTATAAAGTTCTCGGAATTACCTATTTTAACATTTCCGCCTATGATATTAAGGTTTCCTCCAACTAATATTGTAGGATCAAGATCTGCGTACTCAAAAATTGCCGATAACATTGAAGTTGTAGATGTTTTACCGTGAGTACCAGAAATAGCTATTGAATTTTGATACTCTCTCATTATTTGACCTAAAAAAGCAGCTCTATTTATTGTTAATTTATTTTTTTCTTTAGCAGCTATTAACTCTTCGTTATCAGATTTTACAGCAGCAGTGTAAACTACCATATCTATATTATCAGTTATGTGTTCTTTTTTATGACCAACATATATTGTTGCCCCTTGAGCACGCAAATTATCTAATAGATAAGAATCTGTAGAATCTGAACCAAAAACATTATAACCTTTATTTAGGCATATTTTAGCTAATGCACTCATGCTTATACCGCCAACACCTATAAAGAATATGTTCATATTGAAACCACCTTTCTAATAAATTAAAAGTTCTACAACAAGAACTATGTTTGTGATATAATAGTATAATGTTCAATATTTTAAGCAAACTAAAATTATAAAATATTCTATACATTAATATATTAAATTTCAAATAAAACATAACAAATATTATAACATATTGAAAAAAAATATGCATTAACAAGTTTAAATACATAGGCTTTGATTACAGGAGGTATTATATTATGAAGTTTAAAAGAACGGAGCGTATAGGAGCGATAGTTAAAATACTATCAGACAACCCTAATAAAATATTTACTTTAAGTTATTTTACATCAAAGTTTAATTCAGCAAAATCTACTATAAGTGAAGATTTAATAGTTGTTAAAAACGTTTTTGAAAAATTAGAGTTAGGTCAAGTAATAACGATATCAGGGGCAGCTGGCGGAGTGAAATATATTCCAAAAACATCAAAATCAGAAAATGAAGAATTTTTATTAAAGATATGTGAAGATATAAAAGATCCTTCTAGAATTCTTTCAGGAGGTTTTTTATATCTTATAGATTTAATATACGATCCTAGAATAGCATCTAAAATTGGTAAAATATTTGCATCAAACATAGATTATTCACAAGCAGACTGTGTTGTTACTATGGAGACAAAAGGGATACCTATGGCTCTTATGACAGCAAAAGCTATGAACTTACCTTTAGTGATAATAAGAAAAGACACTAAAGTATCAGAGGGGCCTACACTTAGTATGACATATGTAAGTGGGAATAGTTCTAAGGTAGAAAGTATGAGTTTACCAAGAAAAGCTGTTAAGCCAGGAAGTAAAGTTATATTAATAGATGACTTTATGAGAGGTGGAGGAACTATAAAAGGTATGATGCAACTTATGAATGAGTTTGGAGCAGAAGTTATAGGAAAGGGAGTATTTATATCTACGACTAATCCAACTCAAAAAATGGTTGAAGATTATATATCATTAATAGAAATAGATGTAGTTAACAATGAGGTTGTAAGTGCTAAGCCTAATCTACAAACTTTTAGGGAAGAATATTGGTCTACAGATAAAGAGGGAGAACCTGTAGAATACCAAAGTCTAATTGATAAATTAGAAGAAAAATAGAAATTTTAAGATTAAATTTTTATGAAATAAAAAAAAGGTAAAAAAATAAAAAAATTTTCTGAAATAATAGAGGAAATTTATCAATTTAATAGAATTAATATATTATAAATAAAAAAAGGTTTTTAATGTTCAAATTAAATTTGTCAAAACTAAAAGGGGGATATTAGTAAAATGAAAATCACTGACGTTAGAGTAAGGAAATTAACTGATGAGGGGAAAATGAAGTGTATAGTTTCATTAACTTTCGATAATTTATTTGTGGTACACGATATAAAGGTTATAGAGGGGCACAATGGATTATTTATAGCTATGCCAAGTAGAAAAATAGGTGAAGGAAACTTCAGAGATATAGCTCACCCTATAAATGCTGAAATGAGACAAATGTTAGAAGAAGAAGTACTAAAAGCATACCAAGAGGCGATATCTCAATTAGAAGTAGCTGCTGAATAGCAAAAAGAAGAACTAAAATAAGATATATTTTTTAATATATTTCTTAAAGAGCCGAATTTTAGGCTCTTTTTTATTTGAATGATATGTACTTTTTAGTTCAAAAATGGTATATTAGTTAATGGAATTAGCAAATTGTATACAAAATAAAATATTTACACATCATATATAGATTTATTTAAAAAAAGATTGAAATGGAGTGGGTTTATGAATTTTAAGGCAATAATCCTTGCGGCAGGAAAAGGAACAAGAATGAAATCAAGTTTGCCAAAGGTGGTTCACAAGGTATGTGGAAGAGAGATGGTAAACCATGTTGTCAATGTATCTAAAAAGTCAGGGGTTAACGAAATTGTTGCAATTTTAGGGCATGGAAGTGAAGTAGTTAAAGAATCACTACCTAAAGATACTGAGATAGCTATGCAAACTGAACAATTAGGAACAGGCCATGCAGTTATGATGGCAAATGAACATATATCAGAAAATGATACTATAGTTGTTTTATGTGGAGATACTCCTTTAGTAAATTCAGATACATTAGAAAACTTATTTAAATATCATTTAGACAATGGATATCATGCTACTGTTTTAACTACTAAAGTAGAAAATCCAACAGGTTATGGAAGAATAATAAGAGATGAAAATCAAGACTTATTAAAAATAGTTGAACAAAAAGATGCTAATGAAGAAGAAAAGTTAGTAAATGAGATTAACTCAGGAATTTATTGCTTTAATGGAAAAAGCTTAAAAGATGCTCTTTCTAAAATAAATAACAATAATGCTCAAGGAGAATATTATTTAACTGATACAGTAGAAATAATGAGAAATAATAATCTAAAAGTAGGGGCATTTAATGGAGCTACAATAGAAGAATTAATGGGTGTAAACTCAAGAGTGGAGCTGTCTAAAGCTGAAGAAATAATGAGAAGAAGAATAAACACTATGCACATGGTAAATGGTGTAACTATAATAGATGTAAATAGCACATATATAGAGGCAGATGTAAAAATAGGAAATGATACAATAATCTACCCTGGTGCTATGTTAAAAGGAAATACAATAATAGGAAGTAACTGTACAATAGGAATGAATTCTTCTATAACTAACTCAACAATAGGAGATGGAACAGATGTAGAAAGTTCTACAATAGTAGATAGTACAGTTGGAAATGATACTACCGTTGGACCATACGCATACTTAAGACCTAAGAGTAATATAGGAAACAATGTGAAAATAGGGGATTTTGTAGAAGTTAAAAATGCTACAATAGAAGACAATTCTAAAGCATCTCACTTGTCTTATATAGGAGACGCTCATGTAGGGAAAAATGTTAACATAGGTTGTGGAACAGTATTTGTAAACTATGATGGAAAAAATAAATTTAAATCAGTAGTAAAAGATGGAGCTTTTATAGGTTCGAACTCTAATTTAGTTGCGCCAGTTATAATAGAAGAAAATGGATACATTGCCACAGGTTCTACTATAACAAACGATGTTCCACGAGGAGCTTTAGCAATAGCTAGAGAAAGACAAGTAATAAAAGAAGGTTGGGTAGAAAATAAGAACCTTAAAAAATAAATTGATATTCTAAAAATAGGCTATAACGCAGGTGTAGTCTAGTCTATATCTGCGTTTAAATATAATATTTTCTTTAACAAAATTTTCGGGAGGTAATTATGAATACTAGCGGAAGCGAAATTAAAATACTTGCAGGAAATGCATCAAAAGAGTTAGCTCAAAAAGTAGCTGATTATATAGGTGTAACAATGGCTAAATGTGAAGTAGGAACATTTAGTGATGGAGAAATATCTGTAAATATAAGTGAAACAGTAAGAGGTTGTGATGTTTTCGTAATACAATCAACTAATAGTCCGGTAAATGATAACTTAATGGAACTATTAATAATGATAGATGCATTAAGAAGAGCATCTGCAGGTAGAGTAACTGCTGTTATCCCATACTATGGATACGCAAGACAAGATAGAAAGGCTAAGGCTAGAGATCCAATTACAGCTAAATTAGTTGCTAATTTAATAACTGCAGCAGGAGCAGATAGAGTTTTAACTATGGATTTACATGCAGCTCAAATACAAGGATACTTTGATATTCCATTAGATCACTTACAAGGTGGATCAATATTAGCTGACTATTTCAACACAAAAGAAATAGAAGATTTAGTAGTAGTTTCTCCAGATCTAGGAAGTGTTACAAGATCTAGAAAGTTTGCTAATAGTTTAAATGGAGATGTTCCTATAGCAATAATAGATAAGAGAAGACCAAAGGCTAATGTATGTGAAGTTATGAATATAATTGGTGAAGTTAAAGGTAAGAATGTTATACTATTAGATGATATGATAGATACAGCAGGTACAATAGTAAATGCAGCTAATGCTCTAAAAGAGTTTGGGGCAAAAGATGTTTATGCATGTTGTACTCACGGAGTTTTATCAGGTCCAGCTATAGAGAGAATAGAAAATTCATCTATAAGTGAGTTAATAGTGCTTGATACTATACAACTTCCTGAAGATAAGAAAATTGACAAGATAAAAATAAAAACTGTAGCTCCTTTATTTGGAGATGCAATAAAGAAAATATTTGCTAATGAGTCAGTGAGTCAATTGTTTAACTAAGAGAATCTAATTTAAATCAGAGAAGAGTTCATTTTATTTATTTAATAAATGGACTCTTTTTTAATTTTAATATATATTAAGTTATTTTAAAAATATTTCCTAGGAAAATATTTGTATATCTATATTTAATTTAGAAATAATCTTAAAAGAGATATAAATAAAAGGAGAAAAATTATTATGGATATATTAAATATTTTAATAAGAGCTAGTGATATTGGAGCATCAGATGTACATATAAGCGCTGAATGTGAACCCATAGCTAGAGTTAAGGGGAAGTTTATAAAAATTTACAAACAAATATTAACAAGAGAAGATACAGAAAAAATGGCCATTGAATTAGCTGGGAATAAAAAATTTAAGAAGATTAAGGAATTTGGAGAATATGATTTTTCTATTTCCATAAAAAAGGGATATAGATTTAGGGTAAATATATATAAACAAAAAGGCAGTTATGCAATTGCTACGAGGATAATAAACTCTCAAATTCCAAAACTTGAAACCCTGGGATTGCCTAAAATTATAAATAAATTTATAGAAAAAGAAAAGGGTTTAATTTTAGTTACAGGCCCTACTGGAAGTGGGAAAAGTACAACTTTAGCAAGTTTATTAGATGCTATAAATGAAAAATATCAAAAGCATATAATAACATTAGAGGATCCAATAGAGTATATTCATAATCATAAGAATAGTATTATATCTCAAAGAGAAATAGGTAGTGATACAGAGAATTTTAGCACAGCACTCAAATCAGTATTACGTCAAGACCCAGATGTTATACTTATAGGTGAAATTAGAGATACACAAACTTTATCAATAGCTCTAACAGCAGCAGAAACTGGACATTTAGTTTTTTCAACGTTGCATACCATTGGGGCCGCTCAGACAGTAGATAGAATTATAGACATGTTTCAACAAAAACAGCAAAATCAAATTAAATCACAATTATCAAATGTATGTGAAGGTATAATTTCACAGCAGCTTATACCTAATATAAACAATCAAAATATGTCTATAGCTTCTGAGATAATGATATCTACACCTGCTATAAAAAATTTAATAAGAGAGTCTAAAACATATCAAATATCAAATATGATACAAACTGGTTCGAACTTAGGTATGCAATTAATGGATCAAGATTTAGCTAATTTATTTAAAAAAGGAGAAATTTCCAAAGAAAGCGTATTAAATAGATGTATAGATTTAGAATACACTAAACGATTAATTGGGTTAGAATCTTAAAAAAATGATAATAATTAAAATATCCTACTATTATTACTTAGATTATGATAAAAATAATATTAATAAGTTTATTGATGGTACAAATAATGCTATTTTTCATGGATGAAGTATTTATTATTAATTTTAAAAATAGCAAAATAAAAAAATTTTTATATGTTATAATACCTATAAT
>NZ_JAKEDR010000002.1 GCF_023653455.1 Paraclostridium ghonii | reverse complement strand
CTATAAGATTAAGTTATATAGATCATAAAAATGTATTTAGGAGCTGAAGTATATGGATATAATCTTATTAAATTTTTTAGAGAGATCAATGCTTATAATATTTGCATTTTTTTTAGTAACTAAAATATCAAGGGTTAAAGAAATTTTTACAAACGAACAATATAAAACAAGAGACTATATTATAATATGTTCAATATTTAGTGCTTTTGCAGTATTCTCAACATATTTTGCACTAGATTATTATGGCTCTTTAATAAATGTAAGGAATGTAGTTATAATATCTGGAGGTATAATGTTTGGGCCGATAGTCGGTATAACTACGGGTATTGTATCTGGAGTACATAGATATTTTATTGATATAAATGGAGTGACATCTATTCCATGCTTAATAAGTAGTTTAATAGCAGGGGGAATTTCAGGCATAATATACAAAAACGTACCTAAGAATAATCGATGGATATATGGAATATTAGGCGGTATGTTAACAATGACAATTGAGATGGTATTAATTTTGATACTTAGCAAAGATTATTATATAGCTCATGAAATAGTGTTAAAGATATCGATTCCAATGATACTAGGTCAGTTTAGTATTGGGATTATAGTACGATTAGTACAGAGTATTGAGGAGGATAAGGAAAGAATAGCTGCAAAACAGTCGAAGCTTGCACTTGAAATAGCTAATAAAACACTACCTTACTTTCGTAACTTAGATAAGGACGGATTAAATAAGATATGTACGATTATAAAAGATGATATAAATGCTGATGCAGTATCTATAACAGATAAAAAATACGTACTTGCATATGTGGGACTAGGGGAAGAAAAATACATTAATGGTTATGAGAGTATTACTGATTGTACAAAAAAAGTTATTGAAAGTGGAAATATATCCATAAGAAATGATGATAATCAATATAATGATTCAGTTATAAAGTCATCTATAATAATTCCTCTCAGAGAGAAAAATGAGGTAGTTGGTACGCTAAAAATTTACTATAAAAGAAAACATAAAATAACATATTCTCTACAGGCGCTAGCAGTAGGTTTATCTCAACTTATTTCAACATTAATGGAAATATCTAGGGTAGAAGAGATTAAGGAAATTGCAAATAAATCTGAGATAAAAGCACTTCAAGCACAAATAAATCCTCACTTTCTATTTAATGCCTTAAATGCTATTAGTGCATGTATAAGAATAGACGCTAATGAAGCTAGGAACATAGTAATGAATTTAGCTAATTTTTTAAGATATAATTTAGAAATTAGTGATGAATTTATATCTCTAAAAAAAGAACTAAACCAAGTTGATGCTTATGTAAATATTGAGAGAGCTAGGTTTGGAGATAGATTAAACATAATCTATGATGTGGATGATATAGATATAAAGATTCCAAGTCTAATAATACAGCCATTAGTTGAAAATGCTATTGTACATGGTATTTTAAAATCAAAGGGTAAAGGTTATATCAATATAAATGTTAAAGAATACAGAGATAAGGTGAAAATAGAAATTATAGATAGTGGTGTAGGTATAGAGGAAGATATTATTAGAAAGATTTATCAAGATGATATTGAAAACAATAAAATTGGTTTATATAATGTTCATAAAAGATTAAAACTTATTTATGGAGAGGGATTGGTTATTGAAAGATTAGAAAAAGGAACTAGAATAGCTTTTTTAGTAGAAAGGATATAGTATGAAAGCAATAATAGTGGAAGATGAAGTTTTAGCTAGAAGAGAGTTAAAATATTATATAGAAAATTTTAGTGATATTGAGATAGTTGGAGAGTTTGAAGATGGATTAGATGCACTTAAATTTGTAGAAGAAGGTATAGATGTTATTTTTTTAGATATAAATATATCTTCATTAGATGGTATGACTGTTGCAAAAACTATAAATAAATTTCAAAAAAAGCCATATATAGTTTTTATAACTGCATATAAGGAACATGCTATTGATGCTTTTGATATTCAAGCTTTTGATTATATATTAAAGCCTTATGAAGAAGCGAGAATTATAAGTATGTTGACTAAGCTTAAAGATAGCTATAACAAAGCTAAAAATAATGAAACTCAAAGTAAAGAAAGTATATCGAGAAAAATAAACTTATTTAAAAATGATAACATTAGAGTAGTTGATTTAGATCAAGTTTACTATTGTGTAGCAAGAGAAAGAATAACTTATGTAGTAACCAAAGATGATGAGTATTCTGTAAATACTGGAATAGCTGAGTTTTATAATACATTACCACAAAGTCAATTCTTTAAATGTCATAGATCATATGTAGTAAATATAAATAAAATTAAAGAAATAATCCCAAGTCTTAATAACACATATGACTTGAAGTTAGAGGATATAGAAGACGTTGTACCTGTTAGTAGAAGTAACATTAAAGAGTTTAAAGAAATTATGAATTTATAAAAAATATAAATCTTTATGATAGATTTATTTTCATACAACCATTTAATCTAATTTACATGTATTTGAGGAATATATCAATGCATTTCATTCAATTATTTAAATGCACCTAAAGTCTTAATATATAATGAGTACATATTTAGATTACAGGATGATTAAAGATAATTGATGGAGGTTGTGTGATGGAAAATAAAACAAATAATAGATTACTAATCTTATTAGGAACGATAATGACTCAGTTTGCTCTTGGAAGTTTATATACTTGGAGTTTATTTAACCAACCACTTAGCGATAGGTTTGGATGGGAAGTAAGCCAGGTTTCAATAACATTTTCAATATTTTCTCTTTCTTTAGCTATCGGGACACTGTTTTCAGGAAAGTTACAAGAAAAGTTTGGAATTAAAAAAGTAATAGGAATTATATCATTTACGTTTGGATTAGGGATTATTCTAACAGCAAAAGTAGATAGTTTAATAATGCTATATTTATGCATAGGCATATTAGCTGGAATATCTAATGGAATAGCCTATATGATGACGTTATCTAATTGTTTGAAGTGGTTTCCTGAAAAAAAGGGTTTTATATCAGGTTTATGTATAGGGGCATTTGGTACAAGTAGTGTAGTATTTAAATATATAAATGCAGCACTTATTTCCTCAAAAGGTATTTCTCAAACATTTTTATATTGGGGAATTATTGTACTAGTATTAATGTTTATAGGGGC
The DNA here is from genome assembly GCF_023653455.1 of Paraclostridium ghonii. Classification (GTDB taxonomy): domain Bacteria; phylum Bacillota; class Clostridia; order Peptostreptococcales; family Peptostreptococcaceae; genus Paraclostridium; species Paraclostridium ghonii. Next base: position 52,640 of record NZ_JAKEDR010000002.1, on the reverse strand, counting down.
ACTTTTATTAAAAGATGCACAAGCTTTTACAGGTGTTCAAGATGATAATAAAAATTTAGATTCAAGAGATTTTAATTTGCAAGAAGTATTAAGAACAAAGCAAGCATATCTATTATTTGTAGTATTTTTTACAGCTTGCATGAGTGGATTATATATTATAGGAATAGTTAAAGATATCGGTGTACAGTTAGCACATTTATCACCGGAAGTTGCAGCAAATGCAGTAGCTATGGTAGCTATTTTTAATACATCAGGAAGACTTATACTAGGTACACTATCAGATAAGTTGGGAGGTATTAAAATAGTAAAAGTATCATTAGCTATTACATTAGTTGCAGTATTAGTACTTATGTTTGCACAATTAAGCTTACCTGTTTACTTTACAGCAGTAGCAGCTATAGGATTTTGTTTTGGTGGTAATATTACAGTATTTCCTGTTATAGTAAGTGATTTCTTTGGACTTAAAAATCATAGTAAGAACTATGGTGTAATATATCAAGGATTTGGGTTAGGAGCTATATTTGGCTCAATGATAGCTCAATTAACTGGTGGCTTTAAAGCTACATTTATGGTAATTTCCCTTTTATGTATTATATCTATAGTAATAATGGCTACAATAAAGAAGCCTAAGGTCGAAAAAAAGAAGATTAAGATTGAAGAGAATCAAGAAGAAATGATATTAGCTAGTTAAAATATATTTAAGAATAGTGAAGATATTAGTAGAGCTCCAACAAATGTAAACTCTTAAGATTATTAAAATTAATCAATAGAGATATTATCATATGTTGGAGCTTTATACATACAAATTATAAATATGCAGTATTGTATGAATTAGGTATATAGGATGAAATCAATTTTAAATTTCTAGAGATGAAATATACTTAAATCTAGAAGATTTTATAGTGAGATTTTTCATATAGTTTTTGAGTTTTAAAATTAGAAAGAAGTAAATTCAACTCAAATTCCATTCTAGATTTAAGATCATAACTTCCCTCATGAAGACACCAGTCAAATATGGTACCTCTAGATATTCTCATAATTATCATAGTCAAATCTAATGAAGAGATAGAATTATTCAACTCACCATTTTTTATTGAATCTTCTACAATAGATCTAACCTCTAATGCTATATAACGGTCAGGTTTAGTAGAATACTTTCCTTCTATTGAAAGTAGATTTTTATATATTTCACTTACAAATACCCAGCCAAGTTCCTCCATCACATTAGAACCTTCGCCTAATAAAAATAATAATTTATCAAGATTTGAAGGAAAACTTCTTGTTTCAAGTCTATCCAATACTAAAATATCAACTTGCTCGTAAGCTGTATTAATTATTTCTGCTTTTGATTTGAAATGATGATAAAAAGCTCCTGTTGAAATTCCTGAAGCTTGGCAGATGTCTTGAATTTTAACACTATCAAATCCATTTAATTTAAAAAGTTCAGTGGCCACTTGTGTAATTCTAAGCTTGGTTGCAATAGCTTGTTTTTGTCTATTAGTTAATTTTTTCATGACAAATACCTTCCTATAGCACTGCAATTTGAATACAGTAAATTATATAATTACTTAGTATAGCATAAAGAAAGTAAATATATAATGAAAAGTTGTGAAAGTGAATAAATAAAACTAGAAGTGCATATTTACATAATATGGTAAAAATGCTATATTTTAATTACAGAACAAGATTCGGTGAAATGGATTAAGTATATTTTTAGGGGGAGATTACTATGGCAGTTAAAGAAAAGGTTCTTCAATTTGCAAATCAAGTTAGTGGAAAAAAAGCAGGATCTAGAGGGTACTTTGATGAAAATGATGCACGTTATAGAATTTTAGAGCCAGTTGTAACAGATGAAATGGCAGAAGTTTTGCTTTGTATGAATATTAGACAAAAAACAACGGCTGAGAAGGTGGCACCTTTATGTGGAAAAAGTGTTGCTAGGTGTACAGAGTTGTTATTAGAATTAGCAGAAATAGGTGTAGTTTTTGTTAATGAAATAGATTGCGTAGATACTTTCTGGTATGAAACTTGGGTACCTGGAATTATGGAAATGATGGTTAATAATAAGGAACAAGCTAGAAAATATCCACAAATACCTAAAGCATTTCATGATTATGGTGTGGAAAATGGACCAAAATCTACAGGAAGTTTTCCTCCAGGTGTAGGACTTATGCGTGTTATTCCAATAGAAACTGCAATAGATGGCGAAACAAGAAGAGCTTCATATGAGGAAATATCAAAATATTTAAATGAGAGTGATAAATTCTCTGTATCAGATTGTTCATGTCGTACAGCAAGAGAAAGTATGGGAGAAGGATGTGGCCATTTAAAAGAGGATATGTGTATTCAATTAGGTCATGCAGCTGAGTACTACATAAGAACAGGGAGAGGTAGAGAAATAACTAGAGAAGAAGCTTTTGAAATAATAAAAAGAGCTGAAGAAAATGGACTAATGCATCAAATACCAAACTTAGATGGTTCAGGAAAAACTCATGCAATATGCAATTGCTGTGGATGTTCATGTTTAGCGCTTAAGGGCGGTAATATGTTTGCAAATACTGATATGGTACGTTCTAACTATGTATCTAAAGTAGATAAAGATAAGTGTGTTGCTTGTGGTGAATGTGTAGTAAATTGTCCAACGAATGCTTTAAAACTAGGTCAAAAACTATGTTCTAGCAAACCTATAGTAGATAAAATAGAAAGAAAAGAAACTCCAAGAAATACTAATTGGGGAAGCGATAGATGGAATGAAGATTATAGAATTAATAGAGAAGATGTGGTAGAAAGTGGAACTAGCCCATGTAAGACTGCGTGTCCTGCTCATATAGCTGTTCAAGGATATATTAAACTTGCGTCACAAGGAAGATACAAAGAAGCTTTGGAACTTATAAAACAAGAAAATCCATTTCCAGCTATATGTGGTCGTATTTGTCCTAGAAAGTGTGAATCAGCATGTACAAGAGGGGATATAGATTCACCAATAGCTATAGATGAAATCAAAAAGTTTGTAGCTGAACAAGATTTAAAAGAAGAGCATAGATTCATTCCTAAAAAAAGACATGACTATGGTAAAAAGATTGCCATAATAGGAGGAGGACCTGCTGGACTTTCATGTGCTTATTATTTATCAATAGATGGATACAAGGTAACAGTATTTGAAAAACAAAAAGCTCTTGGTGGTATGTTAACTTTGGGAATTCCTTCTTTCAGATTGGAAAAAGAAGTAGTTAATGCTGAAATAGAAATACTAAAACAAATGGGAGTTGAGTTTAAAACAGGTATAGAAGTAGGTAAGGATATTACACTAGATGAATTAAGAAAAGATGGATATAAGGCTTTTTATTTAGCAATTGGGGCACAAGCTGGTAGAAGTTTAAATATAGAAGGTGAAGATGCAAAAGGCGTTATTCCAGGGATAGAATTTGTACGTGATGTTAATTTAGGAAAAGATATAAAACTAAATGGAAAAGTAGTAGTTATTGGTGGAGGAAATGTTGCTATAGACGTTGCAAGAAATGCAACAAGAGTAGGTGCAGATAGTGTGGATATGTTCTGTTTGGAAAATCGAGAACAAATGCCTGCTTTAGAAGAAGAGATAGAAGAAGCTTTAGAGGAAAAAATAACAATAAATAACTCTTGGGGACCTAATAGAATAATTGTAGAAAATGAAAAAGTAGTAGGAGTTGAATTTAAAAAATGTATCTCTGTATTTGATGAAAATGGAAAATTCTCTCCAATGTTTGATGAAAATAATTTAAAAGTAGTAGATGCTGATTACGTTTTAATTTCAGTTGGGCAAAGTATTGAATGGGGTAATTTACTTAAAGGAAGCAAAGTAGAATTAAATCCTAATAATACAATAAAAGCTGATGGATTTACTTATCAAACAAATGAAGCTGATATATTTACTGGAGGAGATTCATACACTGGTCCTAGATTTGCAATAGATGCAATAGATGCAGGTAAACAAGGAGCTATATCAATTCATCGTTTTGTTCAGCCAGGACAAAGTTTAGTAAATGGACGTGATAGAAGAGATTATCATGAATTTGATAAAAAAAGCTTACAATTAGAAGGATATGATAATATGCCAAGACAAAGACCAAGTCATAAATCTGATAAAGTGGAAAAAGAATCTTTCAAAGATATGCGTCTTACTTTTACAGAAGAACAAATGAAAAAAGAGACAGAAAGATGTTTAGGTTGTGGAGCTACTATTGTAGATGAATATATGTGTGTAGGTTGTGGTCAATGTACTACAAAATGTAAGTTTGATGCTATATCTCTAGTAAGAAAATATGATGCGGAAGGTGTAGCTTATGAAGATTTAAAACCAGCAGTAGTTAAAAATGTTATAAGACGAAAAGGTAGAATAATAGGAAAGAAAGTTAAGGATGTGTTTGCAAAATAAAAATAGAATAGATAAGAGGTGCATTATGGGGGTTTTATATGAAAAAATGACCTTTGAAGGATGGGGAATTTTCCTATTTGTATTACTTGCATTGATGGCATTTAATGAACTTGGAAGATCAACAAAATGGACGGGAATACTATTGTTTATAATAGTACCTACATTTTTAACTATTTATGTTTGGCCAACTACAGCAGCATCAGGAAATGAATATGGAACTGGAACTTGGTTTAACTGGGCAAAAACTTATTCAGCACTGGCTGGGTGTATTTGGTTTATGGCTCTTAGATATATTCCATCATTACAAAAGAAAAAATGGGCATTGGCTCTTCCAGCAGTAATTTTAGCATTAAATATATTGGAAGCTTCTATTAGAGATTTTCAAATTTTTACTTATGGATTAACTGATGGTGGTGTTGTAGATAACCTTTGGACAATATCTGGACCTTGGAATATTATGAATGGTGTAGCAGGAATATTAAATATAATTACAATTTGTGGTTGTTATGGAATATTTATATCAAAGGATAAAACAAAGGATATGATATGGCCAGATATGATATGGACATGGATTATAGCTTATGATGTATGGAACTTTGCTTATACTTATAACTGTATATCAGATCACTCAATTTATTGTGGAGCAGCCTTGTTACTTTCATGTACTATACCAACTTTCTTTATAAAAAGAGGAGCATGGTTACAACATCGTGCTCAAACATTAGCTTTTTGGATTATGTTTGTTATGACTGTGCCTCAATTTGCTGATAGAATAGCGCCAGTTCCAACAACTCATAATAAAACAGCTTTCTTTGTAGTAAGTTTGATAGCTTTGGTTTTAAATGCAGCTTTAGCAATTTATCAATTTAGTAAAATAAGAAAAAATAAACTTAATCCAATAAAGGATGAAATTTATACAGATACAGATGCTTATAAAAATGTATTAGCTGAAAATAAGTAGATGTAAAAGCGTCTATAATTAAAGAAATATTAGCCTATTAAAAAATGTAGTTATTAAGTATAAAAACTTAGTAACTACATTTTTTGTATATATATCAAAGATCATGGGGAGAAGATAAAAACATAGAAGCTAAGCCATACTGTGTATTAGAATTTTGTAGTATTTATATACGGTGGGTATTTTATAGTGACTTACCTTTGTAGTAAAAATATTATAAAGGAAGCTTAGAAATAGCTAAACTTTACTAATAAGCAAATAAATGAGTGTTTTTTTTTGTGAAACTTATTTTAGCTTTAAAAAAGGCGGCGCCCTATCTTTTAGTGCGGCGCCTCTTTTTATATTTTAATGTATAGTTCCCATGAGTGTACTAAGTACAAAGTTAAAAATAAACAACCCGCTAAGTACATACATAGTTATGGAAACGTTTTTCTTTTCTTTGTTTATAACTACATTTAAAATTGTATAAACTATAAATCCAATAGATATACCATTTACAATATTATAAGTAAAAGGTATTATCGTAATCATTAAGATTATAGATATAGTTTCTATCAAATCGCCTTTTTCTAAGTCAAAGAAAGTTTGTATCATAAGAATTCCTATAAATATAAGAACACTACTTATAACACCATCTGGGATAAGTTTTAATACAGGTATTAAGAACAATGATAGTAAGAATAATATAGCAGATGTAAATGCTGCTATTTTGCTTTTACCACCAACACTTATTCCTGAAAAGTTCTCAGCTGCAACTATAGTTGGACTTGTTCCACATACTCCGGCAATTATATTAGATATTCCAGTTACCTTAAATGACTTTTGGAAATCTGCTTCTCTATTTAAAGCTCCTAATTGACCATATAAAATTCCCATATTTTCAAATACTATTACAATTGTTATAGAAAATACTGCTACCATAAACGGTATAGACCAGATATTTTCAAAGGACATACCTAAAAATACTTCTTTAATAGCACCCATGTTAAATCCTGCAAAATCTAAATTGCTTAAACTAGTTACTCCCATAAAAAGTGATAATACTGTACCAATTATTATACTTATAAGTAAATTCCCTGGTACGTTTTTCATACTTAATATTAGTATAGTAATTAAAGTTACTATACTTAAAAGAGTTTCCTTGTTTGCGATATTACCAAGGCCTATCATGGTATTTTCATTACTTACAACAAGACCACTTTTTTGAAGCCCTATAAATAAAATTAAAAATCCGACTCCTGTAGTTATGGCATGTTTTAAATTATTAGGTATAGAGTTCATAAGAATTTTAGTTAATTTTGTACTTGCTATTAAAGTAAATATTACCCCACTTACTAATACTGCCGCCAAACCTTCTTGCCATGACAGTCCCATTGACTGAACGATAGTATAAGTAAATAGTGAGTTTATTCCCATACCTGGGACTAGTATAAATGGAGTGTTTGCTATTAACCCCATAAGTACTGTAGATATAGTGCATGTAAGTACTGTTGCTATCATAGCTGCGTCTTGACTTATGCCTGCATCAGATAATATTAGTGCATTAGTCATTATTATATACACGCTGGCTATAAAAGTGGTAATTCCTGCTAATACCTCTGTCTTAAAATTTTGTGCTGCAATTGCTTCTAAGTTACTACTTGATAGTTTTTGTTCCATCCTTCTTCCTCTTTATTTTTGTTCCCTCGCCCGCCCACATTAAATTAATGCGTATATATATTACCATTATTTATCAAAATTGTCTATAATTATAGTTAAATTGAATGTCGATTTTATGGCTATAATGTTGATATATGAGGAATTATGATATTATATCTATACTAAAAAATAAAAGTTAATAAAGCATGTAAATAATGAAGGTAAGATAATATATACGAAGAATAGATAATAGCTAAGGAAATTGTGAGTATGATTACTGACAATCAGTTCCAATATAGAAATCAATTAAATTATAATTTATTTTGATTTTTATTTATAATTAAATGTACAAATTATAGAATAATGTCACCTTATAACTATGCTATAATTTTCTTATAAGAGAGTGATATTTCATACTTTGAATATAGAGAAAACTAAATAGAGTATCTGAAAAGTTGTGATAAATTGCTTGGGAAGTCGTTGTTAGTGTATGAAAAATAATAAAGATCCTAATTTAACTTGAAAGGAAACATAAATATGAGTAATCAAATGAATAAGAGTATATTAAAAAGCATTAAAATAGAAGATATTGATATGAATAAGTGTTATTTTAATCCGGGTTGCGCAATGAATATATACAAACCTAATGCAGGAAATGAAATTTTAAAAATATTGAACCAATATTTTGGCACAGTAAAAATGCATAGCCTTTGTTGCCATCATAACCCACAATTATCACAAGGTTCTACAATTATAAATAATTGCGCAGGTTGTGATAAAAGATTTAGGTCACTATATGAAGGTATACAGACAATATCGATTTGGGAAATTTTAGATAGTATTGAAAATCTACCATTACCGAATTATTTGGGACTCGAAGTATCTGTTCAAGATTCATGTGCATATAGACCTAAACCACAAGTACATAGTGCTGTTAGAAGCCTTTTAAAAAAAATGAACATAAAAGTTATTGATTCAGAATTTAGTAAAACAAAATCTATTTGTTGTGGAGACAGTTATTATCCCGCATTACCTATAGAAGAGATACATAAAAAACAAAAGGAACGTGCTATGCAAATGCCATGTGAAGATGTAGTTGTGTATTGTGTTTCTTGCATTAAATCTATGACAATCGGAGGAAAAGTAGCTCATCATATGGTGGATTTAGTATTAAATCAAAAAACAGAACCCCAAGAATTAAATCTAAAAATATACCATGATGATTTAGAAAAGTATATTGAAGAACATTAAAATTAACTTTAAAACTTTAAATCTATAGAAAATCCTTCTCTAGGATATAAGCAATTATAAAGGCACAAGTTTTTTTGACTAAGACACCTAGAGGTACAATGCTTGTCGAAAAATATCACAAAATGGTAAAAATAACATATATATAAATATATATAATACTTATATGTATTATGTTAAATCTAAAAATTTTAGGTGATAAAAATGGCAGAAATAATAACTCCTACAGACGAGTATTATAATCAAGCTAGACTAGTATGGAATAGAGCTATAAATAAATACCCGGATATGATTATATACTGTACGTCCATAGAAGATGTACAAAAAGCGGTAGTTTATAGTGTGAAAAAAAATTTAGGAATAAGAGTAAGAAGTGGAGGCCATAATTACGAGGGATTTTCAATAGGAAATGGTGTATCTGTTATAGATATAAGTAACTTAAATAGCATAAAAATAGATTATGAAAAAAACATTTTCACAGTGCAAGGTGGGATTCAACTAGGGCAATTATACACATTTCTAGGAGGAAAAGGATATCCATTTTCAGGAGGTGCATGTCCAACAGTTTGCATAAGTGGACTAGCATTAGGAGGGGGATGGGGGTACTCATGTAGAAAATACGGACTAACTTGTGATAGTTTGTTGGAGTTAATGCTAGTAAATTATGAAGGTGAATTAATAACAGCAAATGAATATACCAATTCAGATTTATTTTGGGCATGCAAAGGAGGAGGCGGAGGTAATTTTGGAGTAGTTGTTTCCATGACGTTTAAATTACCTTTAAAAGTAGAGAAAGTGACTGAATTTGAATTTAATATTTCCAATCCAAGTAAATATACTCAAATTGAATTTTTAGATATTTGGCAGCATTTTATTACTAACGCTGTACCTGAAATTAATATGAGAGGAAGCATATATAATTCAGCAGAAAGTGGAATTAATATAAACTGTAGAGGGCTTTTATATGGAACACCAGATGAATTATATAGATTATTAGAACCTTTTAGAAAAATTAAAGGGTTTAATCTAAGATATGAATATATTTCTTTCTTGCAAGCTGTACTTTTGATAGGTTCTGTGTATTCTCAGTATCAATATTTTGAGAATTATGGAAGATTTGTTAAACAATACTATGATTATTGCACATTACAAAATTTAGTAGATATAATAAATCAACCAAGACCTAAAGGTAGTGAAGAAATTAGTTTAAATGTATATGGATTAGGTGGAAATATAAGTGAAGTGGATAAAGTTGATACAGCTTTTTATTATAGAGATAGCTTTTATATATTGCTCATTGATACAGTTTTTAAAAACAATTGTTATAAAGAAATTAATAAGGACTGGATAAAGTCTCATATTGATGATATTTACTATATTACGGAAGGGTCATATATTAATTTCCCATATTATCCTATTGAAAACTATATGTGTGAGTACTATGGTGAAAATAAATGTAGACTTGAAGAAGTGAAATGTAAGTATGATCCTTACAATATATTTAATTTTAAACAAAGTATTAAATAACAGGTATATTTATAACAAAAAATTCGGCATATATAATTAAGCAAGAAAGACACGACGTTTCTTTATTTTTACTATTGAGCTCAACCATTGAAATACAGGGAAACCATATTGATAAAAATAGTCAATATGGTTTTTAATTTTATGGTAATACAATTTAATTCATATATGCAAAAACATACCTACCATGATAATAAACAATTTTAAAAATATAAGTATAAAATGATACAATATAAATATATTTAGCTAAAACTTATTATAAATTAAATTATTCTTTTATAATTTTAGTACAATTACTTAATAACCAAATGCCAAGAACTAATTCTCCTCCAGCCATAGGGATACTTAGTATGTTTTCTAAAACTAATGTTATATTTTCCAAAAAAATATAAGTTGACCATGAAACTAAAGTATCTAATATTAGTATTATTAACCAACCTAAAATTTCTGCTCTAAAAAGGGTGATGGATTGTGAAATGTTATTTATTGTAGTGATCATATCACCTTTTACAATCAAACTAGAGTGAACAAATCCATACGAAAATCCTGCACAAATAGCCATGGCTATAATTGAGAGACCAGCCCATAGAGCAGCTTTTCTCAGTGGAAACCTTTCTGTTTCAAATATGAACATATAATTACATCCTAATTCAAGATAGTTGTATTTTAACAAGAAACAAAATTAATTTCATTGACTTAAGTCAATAAATGATGATTTAAATAACATTTTTTACAAGTATATTTTATTAATTAGGGTTCTAGCTATATGTACATTTTTCTCTTATATTATAATATTACAAAATTCTCATAATATACCTAAAATAAGTAACGAATTTACAAAATAATACATATTTTATAATAAAGTAAAATATAGGAGGTATATTATGATATTAGATTCATTAACTATACCAAAATTTAAGTGTAAGTTACCAATGTTAAAAGTTTTTGCACCGAACGTTATAAAAGATCCATATACAAATGAGACAATATCTCATAACTATATAGTTACAGCAAATAGATTTTTCCAGCAAATGTTACCTTGTGGATATCCAAAAACAGAACTATTTGGATATGGGGGACCTGTGTATTCCAATGATTATTGCAGTAATAGTGTGTATAATCATACATCAGTGCCAGGACCAATATTTTTAGCAACAAGAGATATACCTATAAATGTGCAATGGATAAATAGACTGTATGGGCCTCACCCATTAGCAGTAGATCCTACAATATGTTGGGCTGATCCAAATAATATTGGTATATTAAATCCAATAGAGGTGCCGCCATTTCCACCAGGTGTACATGAAGCTCAAGAACCTATTCCAATAGTTACTCATTTACATGGAGGAGAAACCAGTTCAGTTTTTGATGGTCATCCAGAGGCTTGGTTTACACCTAATGAAAAAATGATAGGGCCAACTTTTTCAACTTCAACAACTCAATATTTAAATAAGCAACCTTCAATGAATATTTGGTACCATGACCATACTTTAGGTATGACAAGATTAAATGTTTACTGTGGTTTGTATGGTCCATATATTATAAAAGACTTAGAAAACCCTTTGGATTGCCCAGGAGAAATACTTCCTAAAGATCAATACGACATACCTCTGATAATAAAAGATTATACATTCAATGAAGATGGATCAATTTGGTTTCCTAACGTTGGAGATTATCCAGAGTTACATCCTTATTGGCAAGCTGAGTTTTATGGTAATACAATTACTGTTAATGGTGCAGTATGGCCTAATCTTAATGTAGAAAGAAGAGTTTATAGATTTAGGATACTAAATGGTTCTAATGCTAGATTTTATAACTTATCTTTAACTGAAGAAATGACATTTACTCAAATAGGGAGTGATGGAGGCTATTTACCAGAACCAGTAGAATTAAGTGAAATTTTAATTGCACCAGCAGAAAGAGTCGATATATTGATAGATTTTTCAAAATGTAATGGAGGAGAAACGATAATATTACAAAATGATGCAGATGCTCCGTATCCAGATGGAGATCCTGAGAATTTCAATCCAGAAACTACAGGCTTAATTATGCAATTTACAATTAAAGATACTGAAAGAGTACATGCTAAGAAACTACCAGAGAAGCTAAATTATATTCCAACTCTAACGCCCGATTCACCAAATAGAGTATTAGTGTTAACAGAATGTATAATGGATGAAAACTCTACAGGATTGTACTTGAATGGACAAAAATTTACTGCTCCAGTATCAGAAATGCCTATGGTAGGGAGTATAGAAGAGTGGGAAATAGTGAATTTAACTGGGGATGCACATCCTATTCACATACATCTTATTCAGTTTTTAATTAAGAATAGACAGCTTATAAATGTAGATGAATATTCTAATGCTTGGATGTTTATAAATGGGATGCCTCCACTTAATCATTCTACAATACCTATACCTTTAGATGGATATTTAGTAGGAGATCCAATAAACCCACCACCAAATGAAAAGGGATGGAAGGATACTGCAATAATTATGCCAGGTGAGGTAATGAGATTAACAATCAGGTTCGCACCTCAATATGCAGACGAGAAGAAGGTAATGCCAGGAGTTAACTTATTCCCATTTAACCCATCAATTGGGCCAGGTTATATGTGGCATTGTCATATTTTAGATCATGAAGATAATGAAATGATGAGACCATATATGGTAATGAGTTCTGGTAATATGGATATGAATGGAGATATGAAGAATATGGAATAGCAAGGATAGGGATTTTAAATACCCTATTTTTATAGAACTTAAAGGAAAATGATTGCAAGAGAATCTGTTTTATGTTTACACTTTATTTTAGGGGGGAGAATTATCTTATATAAAAATGAAGAGGGGGATAAAATATGATTCAAGAAAAATATAAAGTATTATTTGAACCAATTAAAATTGGTAAATTAGAAATAAAAAACAGATTTGTTTTAGCACCAATGGGTCCAGCAGGATTGTGCAACTCTGATGGAAGTTTTAATGAAAAAGGTGAAGAATTCTATGTAGAGCGTGCAAAAGGTGGTACTGGTTTAATTATGACTGGTGTAACTATGGTTGAAAATGATATTGAAAAATGCGCTCTACCATCTATGCCATGTCCAACTCTTAATCATCTTAACTTCATAACAAGAGGAAAAGCTATGACAGAACGTGTTCACGCTTATGGATCAAAGATATTTTTACAATTATCTGCTGGATTTGGACGAGTAAGTATACCGTCTATAGTAGGAGAAGTTGCAGTAGCGCCATCTCCTATACCACATAGATTTATGAAAGGTGTAACGTGTCGTGAATTAACAATAGAAGAAATAAAAGAATATGTAAGAAAGTTTGGGGAGAGTGCAGAAATTGCAAAGAAGGCAGGATTTGATGGAATAGAAATACATGCTGTACATGAAGGATACTTGCTAGACCAGTTTGCAATATCTTTCTTTAATAATAGAAATGATGAATATGGTGGAAGTTTAGAAAATCGCCTACGCTTTGCATGTGAAATTGTACAAGAAATAAAGAAAAGATGTGGAGAGGATTATCCAGTATCATTAAGATATAGTATAAAAAGTTTTATAAAAGATTGGTGCAAAGGTGGTTTGCCAGAAGAAGAATTTGTAGAAATGGGACGAGATATTCGTGAAGGAATTGAAGCTGCTAAAATACTAGTGGATGCAGGTTATGATGCTTTAAATGGGGATGTTGGATCATATGACTCATGGTATTGGAGTCATCCACCAATGTATCAAGAAAAAGGATTATACCTACCATATAATGAAATACTTAAAAATGCAGTAGATGTGCCAATAATAACAGCAGGAAGAATGGAGGATCCAGAATTAGCTAGCGAAGCAATACTATCAGGCAAAACTGATATGATAGCTCTTGGAAGACCATTATTAGCTGATTCAAATATTCCTAATAAAATTTTAGCTGATGATTATAAGAGTGTACGCCCTTGTCTTTCTTGCCAAGAAGGCTGTATGGGAAGACTTCAAACTTATACTAATTTATCGTGTGCTGTTAATCCAGCTTGTTGTAGAGAAAAAGAACTAGAGATAAGAAAAGCAGATGAAAAGAAAAAAGTACTTATCATTGGAGGTGGAGTTGCTGGGTGTGAAGCTGCAAGAGTAGCTACACTAAGAGGACACGATGTAACTCTTTTAGAAAAATCAGAAAGATTAGGTGGGAATTTAATTGCTGCTGGTTCACCAAATTTTAAAGAAGATGACCTTGCTCTTGTCAATTGGTACAAATTAGAACTTAATAAATTAGGAGTAGATGTACAATTAAATAAATGTGCTACAGTTGATACAATTAAAGAGTTTGATGTAGATAATATAATAATTGCAACAGGATCCACACCAAAAAAATTATCAGTTGAAGGAACTAAGAAAGTATTTACAGCTGAAGAAGTATTGCTTGGAAATAAAGATGTTGGACAATCTACTGTAATTATTGGTGGTGGATTAGTAGGGTGTGAAACAGCATTGTGGTTAAAAGATCAAGGAAAATATGTAACTATTGTTGAAATGATGGAGGATGTATTAAAAGTAGGTGGTCCCTTATGTCATGCTAATCATGATATGTTAAAAGACTTAGTTGAATTTAAAAAGATAGATGTTAAATGCAGTGCTAAAGTTATAAAGGGCACAGAAGAAGGGTTTATGGTAGAAACTAGAGATAATCAAGAAATAATAAAAGCAGATAGTGCAGTTGTTGCAATAGGATATAATTCTGAGAAATCTTTATATGACGAAATTAAGTTTTTACACCCAAGCGTAAGGATGATTGGTGATGCAAATCAAGTTCAAAATATTATGTATGCTATATGGGATGCTTTTGAAGTAGCAAGAAATATATAAGTAATATTTAATAAGTAACTTAAAATAAAAAAGAAATTTAAAATATACCCAACCTGTAACGCCGTTAGTAATTTTACTAATTTATATACTTACAATGAGATAATGTATTAGAGTATAATCTTATAGTATAAAATAAGAATATAAACTTATATTAATTCATACAAAGAAATTAGAAAGGTTGGCAAAAGAATGATAAGAACAGTAGTAAAAGATATATTATTTTTAGAACAAAAATCAGAACTTGCAACAAAAGAAGATACAGAAGTTATTAATGATCTAATTGATACATTAAATGCAAACTTAGATCATTGTGTAGGTATGGCTGCTAATATGATAGGAGTAAAAAAACGCATATTGGTATTTAGTGTAGGAGATATGATAGTTCCTATGGTAAACCCTGTTATACTAAAAAAAGAAAAACCTTATGAGGCGGAAGAAAGTTGCTTATCTTTAGATGGCTCTAGAAAAACAACGAGATATGAAACAATAGAGGTAGAATATTTAGATATAAATTTTAAGAAGCATAAACAAATATTTACAGGATTCACTGCACAGATTATACAACATGAAGTAGATCATTTCGAAGGGATTATAATTTAAAAAATAAACTAACAATACACTTTTACTATTGATTGAGTAAGAGTGTATTTTTTTATACTTTAATTAAGTAAACACTGATTTGTGAGTTTTATATAAAGATTACAAGGAGTGTTAACGTTGAGTTAACAATTGCTTTATTATAATTTGGTTATATTAATATTATTTTATAAATTTTTACATAAATAGTAGTGAATAAGGTATTCTTAAAATTATTTTAAAACTAGTGTTAAGGCAAATCAAACATAAAAGGTATTGCTTAGACAATTGACTTTTTTATAAAGATAAATTTTAAAATATATGATATTTATTTCTTTTAACAATATTACTAATAAGTAAGATTTATATTTATTTTGTAAGTTTGAAGTTATGGTTTTAATTAGAAATATAAAATAGAATAAAATATATAACTATTATAGTGATGAACTATAAAAATCGTATAAATTTAAATTAGCATTTAAGTAGATTATAGCAGGAGGAAAAATGACGGAAAAAATAATGGAAAAAAGAAAACAAAATAAATATAAAGTAAAATATACTATATTATTTTTATTAATTATTGTTTATGCAACATATAGTTTATTGGGAAAGAATAGTGAAGAAAAAATGAAATCTGATCTACTTAATTCTAATAATACAAATATAAAGAAACTAGTAGAAATGTCAGAAGAATATCCAAAAGTTAACGGAATTTTAAAAGATATAAAATTATACCCAGAATCATTAATAGATTTAGCATCTAAAAACCCAGAGGCGATAGATTTTGTGGCAAACTATCCTAAGTATAGTGAAAAACTAAGTTCAGAGAATATATCTATAAAAAAAGATTATAAAAAAGGTGAAATTCCTCTATTTATACAATGGGATAAAAGATGGGGATATGATAAATATGGGGAAGAATTTATTGCGGTTAATGGATGTGGGCCTACATCTTTAGCGATGATAGCTGTTGGACTTACAGGAAATACAGATATTAATCCAAAAGGTGTTGTTGATTATAGTAGAGATAATGGATACTTGGTAAATGGAGTAGGAACTAGCTGGAAACTTATGACTGAAGGTGCAAAATATTTTGGATTAACTGGAAAAGAAATACCTTTAAGTAAAGATTCTATTATATCTAATCTTAAAAATGGACATCCCATAATAGCTAGCATGGGTCCAGGTGAATTTACAAGTAAAGGGCATTTTATTGTATTAAAAGGTGTGGATGAAGATGGAAAAATAATTGTAAATGATCCTAATAGTAAATTAAGAAGTGAAAAAACATGGGATATAGATGTGTTTATAAAAGAAACTAAAAATTTATGGGCTTTTAATGCATCAATATAAAGTATTTGAGATTTTAGAATGAGTATAATTAAATAGGTTTTTATGGTGAATTAATTAAAAATATAAAAAACCACTTTTTCTATTAGGACTGAAACCCTATTTTTCAGGCACGTGAATAAAACCACGTAAGTCTGAAAAGGGAGCATATCACTCAACGATAGAGGGGTGGTTTTTGTTTTACATATATGTCTAGACATATATAAATAGTATAGTGTAGAAATGAATATAAAATGGTGAAAGTGTTGAATGGTTTACACCGTTTAACCCATTAAAATAATAAAAAATTTTAAAAAATAAAATTATTTAATTTGTAAAATTCAAGAATATAAGCATTATAAATAGATTTAGAAGAAAAGATAATATTTTTATAAATTGGCATGATTATTGCTTTATATTATTAACATTGAGAAATCTGATTATGTCAGATGTACTAAAAATTTATATAAGCATAAGAAAGGGTGAATTTATAATGAAAACACTTGAAACAACAAAAGCACCAGGAGCTATCGGACCTTATTCTCAAGGATATGAAGTTGGTAACTTCATATTTACATCAGGGCAAATACCAGTAAATCCAGAAGATGGATCTGTACCAGAAGATATATCATCACAAGCAGAGCAAAGTTGCAAAAACGTTAGAGCTATATTAGAGTCAGCTGGAATTAGTCTTGAAAATGTATTTAAAACTACATGTTTTTTAGCTGATATGGCCGATTTTGCAGCATTTAATGAAGTATATGCAAAATATTTTATATCTAACCCAGCTCGTAGCTGTGTCGCAGTTAAAGAATTACCAAAAGGTGTACTTTGCGAGATAGAAGCTATAGCTGTTAAAAATAAATAAATTATACAATTAATAAGGAGAGGTAATTATTATGAAAATAACTGTAGTAGGAAGTCATTTATGCCCAGACACATTATATGCATTATGTCAATTAAGAGAAAGAAATATTGATGTTGATTTCAAAAATTTATCAGCAAATTTACCAGATTTAAAAGAATACTTAGCACTTCGTCAAGGTTTAGACATATACGAGGGTGTAAGAGCTGAAGGTGGAATAGGTATACCATGTTTCGTATTAGAAGATGGTACTAAAACATTAGACTTAAATGAAGCATTAGGAAAATAATTTAATATTAATTATATAAATAAGCCACTTTTTATAAAGAAGTGGCTTATTTATGTGGATTTCTATTTTAGAAAAAATGAGTTGAAAGTGAATAATAACATATTAAATAAGAAATATATTAGATAAATTGTGTACAAGGAGCAACTATGGGAAAAAAAGAACTAGCTATAATAACACTAAAAAAGGATGCAGGAGAGATTTATTCAAACCAAATAAAATATTTTCTAGGAGATAATATAAAAATAAACTTGTATTCCTTTGAAGAAGACAACATTAAATTAGTACATGAAAAACTAATAGTTCTTTCTGTAAAGTTAAAGTATGATGAAATATATGCGATGTGTGGAAAAGATGCACAAATAATTATACCTAATTTAACTTTTGAAAGATCTAGTGTTAAAAAAATATCCAATCTAGATAAACATAAGAAGATATTTGTGTACAATCTATCTAAAAGTATGGCCCTAGAAACTATAACTATTATACATAAGTTAGGAATTAAAATACAAAATTTTATACCTAGCTATCCTGGAGCAGATAATATTTTATATGATTCTGTAGTTTTAACAGCGGGAGAAGAAATTTTAATTAAATGCAACAACTGTGAAATAATAGACCTTGGGTATAGAATAATAGATCTAGGATGTATAGCTGGTATAGCAATTTACTTAGGTTTAGAGCATTTAATAAAAGAAGATTTATTAAAAAAATTTACAGATAAAGTTGTTCCTACTAGTTATATTACAGAAAAACTTCTATTGAGCCAAACTAGGCTAGAAAGCAAGTTTGACTTTTTATTAGCTTCTATAGATGAAGGATTAGTATGCATAAGCGAGGATAAAATTGTTCAATTTTATAGTCATGTAGCTAGGAAAATATTAGGTGTAAATGATAATGAAATGATTGGTAAATATATTGGAGATTATATAAAATCTTTTGATTTTAGCCAATTAAAAAAGGAAAATGTAAATCTACAAAAGCTTGTAAAGGTTAATAATATAGATATAAATTTAGATATTAGATATACAGATATAAGTGGGTTTAGTGGATTTATAATAAAACTTGCTAAATTTCATGTGGCTGAAAAAAAACAAGCAAAGCTTAGAGCTCAACTTATGAACTCTGGGAATGTTAGTAAATATAATTTTAATGATATAATCGGATGCAGCAAAGATATTATAGAAAGTAAAAAAATTGCTTATAAAATGGCTCAATCAAACTCGTCTATATTGATCATAGGAGAAAGTGGTACAGGAAAAGAACTTTTTGCTCAATCTATACACAGTGCATCCTCTAGAAATCAAGGACCATTTGTTGCTGTAAACTGTAGCACTTTTCAAGAAGGACTTTTACAAAGTGAACTTTTTGGATATGATGAGGGTGCTTTTACAGGTGCTAAAAAAGGTGGGAAAATTGGACTTTTTGAAATGGCCAACAAAGGAACTATATTTTTAGATGAAGTTGGAGAGATGGATCTAAATTCTCAAGCGAGTTTACTTAGGGTTATACAAGAAAAGCAAATTAGAAGAGTTGGATCAGATAAAGTTGTTGATATAGACATAAGAATCGTAGCAGCTACAAATAGAGATTTAAAGAAATTAATCTGTGAGGGTAAATTTAGAAAAGATTTATTTTATAGATTAAATGTTCTTCCTTTAAAAATAAGTCCGTTGAGAGATCGTATAGGTGATTTATTTTTAATATTTGACTCATTTAAGAAAAATTTAGATGCTCATTTTAATCTTTCTGATGAAGTTTTAGATGTATTCAATAGATATAATTGGGAAGGAAATATAAGGGAGTTAAGTAACCTAGCAGAATATTTTTCTTATATAGATAAAGATACAATACAAGTATCTGATTTGCCTGAGTATATTCTTGAATCTTTAAACGAAGAAAATACATGCGAAGAAATATTAAGAAGAGAAAAAAGTTATGAGAAGATTAAATTAAAGAGAGAGATAAGTGATTATGTTTTTGTACTTAACAAAATGAATGAAGCTTATAAACTTAAACAAAGAATAGGAAGAAAAAAAATATACGAATATGCACTAGAAGAAAAAGTATTTTTAACTGAACAACAAATAAGATATATTCTTCTTGAACTTCAAGAACACGGACTTGTAAAAGTTTTATCTGGTCGTGGTGGGTCTATAGTGACTGACGAGGGTAGATTATTTTTAGAAGAACACAAAAACTAAA
Organism: Paraclostridium ghonii; assembly: GCF_023653455.1. Taxonomy (GTDB): domain Bacteria; phylum Bacillota; class Clostridia; order Peptostreptococcales; family Peptostreptococcaceae; genus Paraclostridium; species Paraclostridium ghonii. The sequence goes on along the minus strand of NZ_JAKEDR010000002.1, from coordinate 32,736 downwards.
ATATAAATTAAAATATTTAAAATAGGTTTAAGTGGGTGAATAGTACGCCTGTTAAACCTGTTTTTGTGTTTATGGGTTAAATTTGTAACGAAATTTAACTGGTAAAAAATTTGATTAAAAATAACTCTATTTATTAAATTTTTTCAAAAGAAATATTTATTTGAATTTCAATGTTTTCAACATATATATATATAAATAAAAATAAATTTGGCATGAATATTGCTAATTGTTAAGGTGGGGTTGAAAATATTGAAGGTATAGTAATATGCGTTATAACTTTGATTCTGTAATTGACAAAAGTAACAATTTTTCAGCGAAATGGTCAGATATGGATAAAAGTATGTGACTAATAACCTTTTATCTAAGAGGTAATACTTTAGTGGACTTAATATATGAAGAAGTTGATAAAGTTTTAGCTCAAAAAAGAAAAGGAGATTTAAATAGTGAAGATTCTTGCGACATTTAAGGAAAATGATATCAAAGAACTAACCTTACTTGCCTAAAATCTATGGTTAAATAGGGATTAAGTATATGAAATTTATTAAAAAATGTAAACAAAAGAAATCAAAAAGGATGGACATTAAAAAATGAGCAAAAATATGGAAAAAAGAAAACCTACATTTCAGTTTGCAATGCTAGTAATGATTGCAATTATATCTTTAACTACAGTTGGGATGGTTGTATTTAAGGCATCTATAACAACGATGTTTTTATTATCGTGGCTAATAGTAGTACCAGCTGCTATGAAATTAGGTTATACAAATAGTGAAATTGAAGAATTAGGATATGAAGTAGGAAAAGGAGCTTTCCAATCCAACTTAATAGTACTTTCTGTTGGAATATTAATTGCTACATGGACAGCAGCAGGTACAATCCCTACTATAGTTTATAGTGGACTTGCAATAATAACACCTAAATATTTTTTAGTTACAACATTAATAGTATGTTCTTTAACATCTATAGCTACAGGAACTTCATGGGGAACTTTAGGAACTTCAGGAATAGCATTAATGAGTATTGGAACTAGTATGGGAGTTCCAGCAGGACTTACAGCAGGAGCAATAATATCTGGAGCATTCTTTGGTGATAAGATTTCGCCACTTTCAGACTCTACAAACTTAGCAGCAGCTGTTTGTAAAACTGATGTTATAACTCATATAAAACATATGACCTTATCGGCAATTCCAGCTTATATAATATGTGTTGTTTTATACACAGTTATAGGATTTAAATATGCTAGTAATACTATAGATTACAATCAAATAAACCAAGTAATGGGAGTATTAAAAGATAACTTTAACATAGGTTTTGTTGCTATAATTCCAATAATATTTTTACTTATTTTATTATTATTACAAAAGCCATCTATAGTTTCTATATTATCTTCTGCAGTAGTAGGTGCAGTTATAGCGTTTATTCAAGAAGGGGAAAGCGTTAATAGGTTATTAAATTACATGCTTAATGGTTTTTCTATAGAGACCGGACTTGATTATACAGATAAACTGTTAAATCGTGGTGGAATAATGAGTATGGCAGAAACTGTACTATTAGTATTTATAGTATTTGTAATAGCTGGTATTCTTCAAAAAACAGGTTTCTTAGAAGTACTATTACAACCTATGTTAAGTAAAATAGGAAATTCTAGATCTAAATTAGTTGGAACTACATTTATTGCTAGTTATCTTGCAAATGCATTTAGTTCTTCTATGATGTTTACATCTGTATTTGTAGGGACTATAATGTCACCAATATATAAGGAGTTTAAGTTAAAACCAGAAAATTTATCTAGGATAATACAAGATACTGCAACACTTGGTGCTCCATTGATTCCTTGGAATTCTAATGCAATATTCTGTAGCCAAACATTAGGCGTTAGTGCATTTGAGTTTATTCCATACTGCTTCTTAAATTGGATAACTCCAGTAGTGACACTTATATATGGGGTTACTGGATTTACGATGAAAACCTATACAGATGAAGAACTTAATATGGTTGAAGAACCTAAAAAAGCTGTATAATTAAATGTTTACTTTAAATAAACGTTAATTAATATAAATAAATGTAAGAATCACCTTAGGGGGTTATATAACTCGCCTAAGGTGATTTTTTATTGTTAAATTAAATACATATAAATAATTATAAATACATAAAGGATTATGTAGAAAAATGTAGAATAATATAAAAAAAGAAGGAAATATAGGGATTGACGTTATGTATATTACTATATAAATAGAATTATTAAATTTAAATGATGAGATAATTATGGAAAAGATAGTATCTATAAACATAAGTAATGAAAAAATAAAAGTAAAGCTTTATGAAGATTGTTATTAAAAGAGGTGATGATAATAGAAATTCAAATTTCTGAAGTAGTGGAAATAGTGACTTTATCACTGTTAGTGACAACAATAGCTACAATAATAGCAGGAATAATTGCATGCATAACTAGTGTAATTGTATATTTAAAAGATTTTAGATTTAAAAAACAATTTATAACAGTAATCAATGCATTGATGAGTACACCTCCTGTAGTAATGGGACTTTTAGTTTATTTAATACTTTCAAGAAAAGGTCCATTAGGGAGTTTCGAGCTTTTATTTACACCAACTGCTATGATAATAGCTCAGACTATGTTGCTAATACCAATGGCTATGAGTCTCATATTAGATGCATTAGATAAATTCGGAGATGATATTTTTCTTACCTGTAAGATATTACAGGTAAGAAAAATACAAACTATAAAGATTTTTTTAAGAGAGATAAGAAACCATCTTATAACAGTAATAATAGCTATATTTGGAAGAGGTATATCTGAAGTTGGAGCAGTTATGCTTGTAGGAGGAAACATAAGAGGATCTACAAGAGTTATGACAACTTATATTTCTTTATCTACATCAATGGGTAATTTTGATGAATCTTTAATAATGGCTGGCATACTTCTTACAATATCATTTTTATGTACATTTATGATAAAAAGATTAAAAATATATGACTAAAGGGGATTAATATATGATTGTAATAGAAAATCTTATTAAAGAAATAAAGTTTCAAGAACCTCTTAAAATAGATCTGATAGAGTTTAAACAAGGATATATATATTCAATTTTAGGTCATAATGGAAGTGGAAAAAGTACATTAACTAAAATAATTTACAATATAACTGATTTTGATGAGGGTAGTATAAATATAAATGATGAAGGCTTTAGTGAAGAGATTATACATAAATACATAGCATATAATCCTCAAAGAGCTATGTTTTTATCTGGAACACTTAGAGAAAATTTAGATTATGTATACCAAAATAGCAAAAGTGAAAACTTACTAGATAAAGATAAATTAATTAAATTAATAAAAGATTTTAAGTTAGAAGATAGGTTGGATACAAATATAAGAAAATTATCAGGTGGTGAACAGGCTAAAGCACAGTTTATAAGAACTTTAATACTAAATAAAGATTTCAATATATTTGATGAACCAATGGCAAATATGGATTTTAAAACAATAAAACAAGTAGAAAAAAAGCTTATAGAACTTAAAGAAAAAGGAAAGACGGTTATTCTTATTACACATGATTTTATGCAAGCAAAAAGAATAAGTGATTTTATAGTATTTATGGAAAATTTAAATCTTATAGGAACGTATGAGAATAAAAAGTTTTTCGAAAAATACATTCTCTAAAGTATTAAGGATATTAATTAGATTGAATCTTAAAGGTAAAGAATATTTTTTGATGTCATAGAATTTCATTTACTCCTAGGATGAATTTTACACAAATTAAATCATCCTAAATTTTAAGTAGGAAATTCTTTGAAATATATTATAAATTCAATGTATTATAATCTAAGCAACAAACTAAAAAACAAATATTTTAGGAGGGTGTATCAAAATGAATTTTAAAAAAAGCTTAAGTTTACTACTTATTGCAGGATTATCACTTAGTATGGTAGCATGTTCTTCAAGTAAGCCAAGTGAAGCTGAAAAATCAAAAGGAGAAGCTAATAAGCCTAGCAAATTAAAGTTAGTTACTACTACAAGTTTAGATGACACAGGTTTTTTAAAGGATACATTAGCAGATTTTGAAAAAGAAAATAATGTAGATATACAAGTTATTGCAAAGGGGACTGGGGAAGCTTTAGAATTAGGAAAGCGCAAGGATGCAGATATATTATTTGTGCATGATAAGAAAAAAGAAGAAGAATTTATAAAAGAAGGATATGGAACTGATAGATTTGAGATAATGTATAATTACTTTGTTTTAGTAGGACCAAAGGATGATGAACATTCTAAAAAGATAAAGGAAATGAATACAACGGATGCACTTAAATACATAAAAGAAAATAACCTACCATTTGTATCTAGAGGAGATAAGTCTGGCACAAATTCAAAAGAGTTATCATTGTGGAAGTTATCAGGTGAAGAAAATAAGTTTGATAATTACAAGGAATCAGGAAAAGGTATGGGAGCAACATTGACAATGGCTAATGAGATGCAAGCATATACACTAACTGATATTGGAACTTACTTAGCTACTAAAAAAGAAAACTCAGATTTAGAAATAGTAATAGATAAAGATGAATCTTTAAAAAATGTGTATAGCATGATATCAATATCTGATTTACCTAAAGAAACTAAAGATATAACAGATAAACTTATAAAATATTATCAAAGTGAAAAAGTTCAAAATAAAATAAAAGAATATGGTGTTGATAAATATGGAGAACCATTATTTTTTACATTTAAATAAAATAAATTAAAAATTAAAATTAACTGTATATTAAGAATAAATAGATTTTTAATTAAAGGAGGGGTGATATGAAAATAGAAATAAGGTTGTTTGCTACCTTTAGGGAAGGTAGAGAAAAAAAGCAAATACTTCAATTAAAAGAAGAAACCACTATTTTTCAGGTGTTAGATATGTTGAGTATAGATAAAGAAGAGGTTGCTATATTACTTCTTAATGGTATGGATGGTAGTTTTGATAGAAGATTAAAAGATGAAGATGTTTTATCTATATTTCCACCTGTTGGAGGAGGTTAAAATGAAAAATAGATACTTAAGAAATATGAAATCATTGAGTATTGAAGAAAATGAAAAACTAAAAAATTTCAAGGTGTGTGTAATAGGATGTGGAGGTCTGGGAGGACATATAATTGAAATGCTTGGAAGGCTTGGGATAGGGTATATCACTTGTGTGGATGGAGATGTATTTGAAGAAACAAATTTAAATAGGCAAATACTTTGTGATGAAGTTAGTTTAGGGCAAAAAAAAGCATTAAAAGCAAAGAATAGAATGAATTTAGTAAACTCACAAGTATATATAAACTCAATTGTTGATTTACTAACAGAAGATAATGCTCAAGAAATATTATATGGGCATGATGTTATAATAGACGCATTAGATAATATTAAGGGAAGATTTATATTGCAAAAAGTTTGTAAAGAAATAAATATTCCTTTGATTCATGGAGCTATAGGTGGGTGGTTTGGTCAGGCAACTACTATTTTTCCAGGGGATGACACTCTAAACTATATTTATAAAAATAAGAATTCAGAATTAGAGAATAAACTTGGAAATCCATCTTTTACTCCGGCTACTATTGCATCAATACAAGTGAGTGAGGCTATAAAGGTATTACTAAATAAAGGTGATATATTAAGGAATAAGATGCTTTTAGTTGATTTACTTTTTAATGAGTATAACATTGTAAATATTGGGAAATGAAAAGGTATTGATATATAAACACAATAAGTATTATATTGTTTATAATATAATACTACAATTGAATGAAATTCTCCGATTTTACAATACCTAAAGCGTTGCCATGGTATGTAAAACGTTAGGGTATAAGTAGAAATGCTTATGCCTCCCTATGGAAAGGAGTGAATTAAAAAAATAAGGAGGAAAATGTTATGTTTGGATACAATGGAAAAGTTTTAAGAATTAACTTAACAAATCAAAAGGTGGATGTTGAAGATTTAGATTTAGATTTAGCCCAAAAATATATTGGTGCAAGAGGTCTAGGTGTAAAAGTTTACATGGATGAAGTCAATCCAAAGATAGATCCGTTAAGTGAAGAAAATAAATTTATAATAGCAACAGGTGCAGTTACAGCAGCTCCCGTTCCAACAAGTGGTAGATATATGGTAGTTACAAAATCACCATTAACAGGAACGATAGCTATATCAAACTCAGGAGGACAATGGGGAGTAAAATTAAAAAATGCTGGATATGACATGGTCATATTAGAGGGTAAATCAGAAAATCCAGTATATATTTATATAGAAGATGATAAAATTGAAATAAAAGATGCAAGCAATTACTGGGGAATGCTATCAGAAGAAGTAACTGAAAAACTTCAAGAAGAACATAAAGGATCTAAAGTACTTTGCATAGGTCCGGCAGGAGAAAAATTATCTCCAATATCTGCAGTTATGAATGATGTGGATAGAGCAGCAGGAAGAGGAGGAGTAGGAGCTGTACTTGGGTCTAAAAACTTAAAGGCGATAGTAGTAAAAGGAAGCAATAAAGTAAATTTGGCAGATGCCGACTTAGTTAAAAAGGTAAGTGCAGAGAAGCTTAAAATATTAAGAAATGACCCTGTAGCAGGACAAGGCTTACCTACTTATGGAACAGCTATACTTGTCAATATAATAAATGAAAATGGGGTACATCCAGTTAGGAATTTCCAAGAAGCATATACAGATAATGCAGATTTAATAAGTGGAGAGGCTATGACAGAAAATACATTAATAAGAAAGAATCCTTGTTATAGATGTCCAATAGCTTGTGGTAGATGGGTAAAGTTAAAGAGTGGGAAAGAGTGTGGAGGACCAGAATATGAAACTTTATGGTCATTTGGATCAGACTGTGATATATATGATTTAGATGCTATAAATGAAGCTAATATGCTTTGCAATGAATATGGATTAGATACTATTTCTGCTGGTGCAACAATAGCCGCAGCTATGGAGTTGTACCAAAGAGGGTATATAAAAGATGAAGAAATAGAAGCAGACGGATTATCTTTAAATTGGGGAGATGCCCATGCTATGGTTGAGTGGACTAGAAAAATGGGGAAAAGAGAAGGCTTTGGTGACAAATTAGCACTTGGTTCATACAGATTATGTGAAATCTATAATGCAACAGAGTACTCTATGACAGTAAAGAAACAAGAGTTACCAGCTTATGACCCAAGGGGTATCCAAGGTCAAGGTATAACTTACGCAGTAAACAATAGAGGCGGGTGCCATGTAAAAGGATATATGATAAATCCTGAAATATTAGGAGTTCCTGAAAAACTAGATAGATTAGAATTAGAAGGAAAACCAGCATATGCAAAATTATTCCATGATTTAACGGCAGTTATAGATTCTATGGGAATTTGTGTATTTACAACATTTGGACTTGGGTTACAGGACTTTGTAGATATATACAATTCAGTTTGTGGAGATATATATACGCCAGAAACTTTATTGGAAGCTGGAGATAGAATATGGACTCTTGAGAAAATATTTAATTTAAGAGCAGGAATAAATAAGAGCGATGATACTTTACCAAAGAGATTATTAGAGGACCCTATTTCAAAAGGACCAACAAAAGGGCATGTTCATAAATTAGATGTTTTATTACCAGAGTATTACAGCTTAAGAGGTTGGGATGAAAATGGAGTACCAACAGATGAAACGCTTAAAAAACTAGGCTTAGAAGAGTATATAGGAACTTTAAATACTACTCACTAATAAAAATAGTTATATTATGTTTTAACTTGAAAAATTTAAGCAAGTTTTTATTTATGTAATAAATGGTGGTCTTGAAATTATATTTTAAGACCACCATTTACATATTATAAAATTATATAAAAGTTTAAAAGAGACAATAACTGGAGGTACTGTGTAAATGATAGACAATTATAATAGAAAAATTGATTATGCACGAATCTCATTAACAGAAAGATGTAATTTAAGGTGTATATATTGTGCTCCTCAAGGAATTGATATAAAAAGATATGATGAGAATCAATTTATGAGCTTAGATGAGTATAAAAAATTGATAAAAGCTTTTTCAAAAATAGGAATATCAAAAATAAGATTCACAGGTGGAGAACCCCTTCAATATCCTAACTTAGAAGAGATTATAGAGTATACTTCTAAGGTATGTAAAATACCAACAGTATCTATAACTACTAATGGTGTGGGTTTAAAGTATAGAATTAAAAGATTAAAAGAGTTAGGGCTTAGTTCTGTAAATATAAGTTTAGATACATTAGATAGAGAAAGGTATAAAAAAATAACTAAGGAAGATAAGTTTGGAGATGTAATAAAAGGTATTAGAGAATGTTTAAAATTAAATATAAAGACTAAACTAAATTGTGTTTTTATAGAAGGGATGAATAGTGATGAATTAAATAACTTTATATCTATAACTAAAGATTACAATATAGATGTAAGGTTTATAGAGCTAATGCCAATAGGGGAAGGAGCAAAACTATTTGATAATGGATATGTAAATTTAAAGGATAGAATAGCTTCTGTCAAAGAATTAGGAAGAGACAAAAGTGATGAAGAAAGTGTAGCTACATATTACAAAATTAAAGGAGCAAAAGGAAGGGTAGGTATAATAACGCCGATGAGCTGCTCTTTTTGTACAAACTGTAATAAGATAAGGGTTATATCATCTGGGAATATAAAATTATGCTTATACTCAAAAGAAGAAATAGATATAAACCCTTATTTAGATAATGAAGAAAAATTAGAAAATTATTTAAAATATATTATAAAAAATAAGCCAAAAGAGCATACGTTAAATGAGCATGACAAAAGTAATATAACTAAAAAAATGTATCAAGTTGGAGGATAAGATGGTGTAGGTAATAAATTATATTAATGGATTTTTACTGTATTAAAATAATGATGTATAGATTATGTATGGTTGATAAAGTTTAAAAGCTCTATTAAAGAGGTAGTTTAATAGAGCTTTTATATACGTAAGTATGATTTTTATAAATTTTTATATTTATCTACTAAATAACTCATAGTTTCAAAAATCGTAGAAGGACTATAATATTCTTGGTGAATTTTAGCATTTTTATTTAAATAAGCATCGTTTTTAAAAGTAGGATCATAACTATGATGCAGATGGTATATAGTATGAAACTTAAGTGTAGTTATATTAGGAGTAGCTGCGAACAATATTTCTCTAAATGCAGTGTCAGTATGTCCCCATCCCTCAAATCTATCGTCAAAACCGCCAGTTTTATTTAATAATTCTTTTCTTAGCATACAAATAGAATTAAGCGGATAATGGAAATATTCTCCGGAAAAATTTTCTAAGCGTTGATTAATAATTAAGATATTATTTTCCATTATATGATTAGAAAACTCAGGAGTAAGTCTTATTAATAGATCGTGTGTAAACACTACATCGTAAATTTTTATCATTTCAAGACATTTATTAATGGTATCAGTATTTATTAAAACATCACTATCCATTAGAAGTAAGTATTTTCTAGTAGATTTTTTCATTGCCTCATTTAATGATTTTGCTTGATTAAAGACTCCTTCATTACGGCCAATACATATCTCTGCATCAGGCATTAATGTTTTATATCTATTAATGACAAAATCAAAAATTTGAGCTCGTTCAGGTGTACTTTCTTTATAGGGAATTATGATTGAAATATCACTAAACATTTTTTTCACCATACCTTCATCAATAAAAATTTTATTTAAATACTATAATTATATGAAGGTATATGGTGGAAAATTACTAAAGTAATTTAATCATTATAACAAATAAAGTGAAGGATAATATATAAGTTTCAAGATACCTAATCCTTTTATAGATTAGATGTCTTGAAACTTATATATTTTGTAAGAATTTATTAAGAATTAGAAAATAATTATTAAAGATTTTCCGTATATACTTAAAAATATAAAGAAGAGATAAACGTTTTAGGGTGGAGGGGTTAAAAGTGTGGTTAGCTAAGTTAAAAAGAAAAAAATCTCAATATAGTTTGTTAGGAGTAATATTTACCATAGCAATATCTTTAATATGCGTTAGTACAGTAATAATAGGCGTATCAAAAACATTTGCTCTGAATTATTACATGGGAGATAGTACTCCAGATATTCAAGTTATTACATTAAATGATTCAGTTGTTAATAAAACCGATAGCTGGTTTAAATCAAAAGGTGAAAAAGTTAGAAATTATAAAAAAAGCGATATGTTTTCAGTTTCAACTAACTTAAGCTTTAACAATAAAGAAAATGATAACTTAATGAGTTATGTTGTACCAATGAAAAGTATGGAAGGTTTAAGTAATAAAATGGAAATTGTAGAAGGTGATAAGACACAAAAATCACCTAGAAAAGGAGAAATATGGATTTCGGCAACAACTGCAAATCTTAATAATATTAAGGTTGGAGATAAAGCTAAGATTGTTGATAATAAGGGAAAGACACATGAATATAAGGTATCAGCTATTATAAATGATTCAAACCAAGCATCTACTTCTGTAGGAATATTATATGTGTATGTTAATGAATATGAAAGATATACATTATCATCACTACCATATGCTAAAATGATAACTATGAACTGTGATGGTGATTCAAGCAAGGTATCACAGGAATTAGTTGATTATATCAATGAGCCTATAGGTGGATTTATATTAGATAAAAGCTTGTATATAATATCTGCAATGACTGCAACGAGTTTACTTGGTGGTTTAAGTTTAATGGCAGCAATAGTATTAGCAATAGTTTTAATACTAATTTTAAAAGTAAATGTTAAAAATAATATTTTAAAAGAGTATAAATCAATAGGTATTTATAAGTGCATGGGGTATTCATCTAAAAAAATAAGGTCAATTTATCTATATAGTTATGGAGTTGTTTCAATTATTTCATCATTAATAGGATTATTAATTGCAATTCCATTGGTAAGTTATATTTGTAACATAGCATTTAAAAATTTAGGAGAATATAAATTTGATTTAATGTCCTTAGGAATAATGATAACAGTATTAATAATATTTAATTTAATAGTTTATATAACTTTATTTATATCGCTAAAGTGCATTAATAAGATAAAACCAGTAGAAGCAATAAATATAGGATTAACATCATCAAAAGAAAAATTAAAAAAATCATTAATTAAAAATAATAGTTCAAGTCTTTGTATGGCTATTAATGATATTTTCAAGTACAAGAAGAATAACTTTATAATATTAATAATCTTCGTATTAGTATTTTATATGTCAACATTATTTCTTAATATTTCATATACAATGTTAAATTTAGATAGTGAATTATATGAAATATTTGGAACTGCAAATGCTGATATGGTCATATCAGCACCAAGTGATATTGAAGATTCTATAAAGGAAATTAAGGAGTATATAGATAAAGATGATAGAGTAGAAAATTATTATCTATGGGACGTAGTGGCAAAAACTAAAGTAGGAATAGATTCTAAGAAGTATGATGTTGTAGGGGGAATGGTAGCTGCAACTGTTTATAATGAGTTTAATGAAAAAGACTTTTCAATACTTCAAGGTATGAACCCAAGAAATAACAAGGAAGTATCTGTAAGTTTAGATATAATGAAAAGAAATAATTTAAAAATAGGAGATTATATAACTTTAAATGTTGAAGGAAAAAATAAAGAATTTTTAATTGTAGGAATTTATAAATCAATGATGAATGGAGGCCAAAGTGTAAGATTAACAAATGATGCTTTGGAAGGAGAATCAAATGGAAATATTGCTTTTGTTAAATTAAAAAATATAGATGATTACGAAAATCTGAAAAAAGATATAGATAATAAGTTTGATAGTATAATAATTGATAAAGTTTATGAAGCTTTGAAGGATGCTGCATCGCAGGTAGTAGAGACTTCAGTACCAATTTCAATAATATTGTTAGTAGGAGTATTGATTTTTGGAATAGTTAATATAGTAAACATTTTAATAACAAATAACCTAGACAACAGAAGAAATTATGGAATAATGAAGAGTTTAGGATTTACCTCACAGTATATAAAAAGAAGAAACAATTATAGAATAATGATTTTAGCAGTAGTAGGAGCATTAATAGGCGTTGGAATAACTAGATTTACTTCGTCTAAATTACTAGAGATAGCATTAGGATTTAATATATTTGACTTTAATACAAGTATGACTTTAGGGTTGGTAGGAATTACTTTTGTTTTAATAATTCTAACTATGTATATTTGTAATAAATCTATAAATAAAATTTCAACTGTAGATTTAATCAAAGAATAGGGGGATTAATCATGAGAGAAATTATAATAAAAACTGAGAATTTATGTAAATCTTTTATATTAGGAAAAGCAGGAACTCATGTACTTAAGAATTTAAATATAGAAATATATAAAGGAGACTTCACAGTTATTATGGGAAGTTCAGGTTCAGGTAAATCAACATTATTGTACTCATTAAGTACAATGGATAATCCTACTTCAGGAAAAGTTGAATTATTAGGAAAAGATATTTCTATAATAAGTGAGAATGAAGCAGCAAAAACAAGAAATAAAGATGTAAGCTTTATATTTCAAGCTATAAACTTATTACATGACTTAACTATTTATGAAAATATAACATATGCAGCTATATATGATAGAAAAAATAAGAAAGAAGTACAAAAAAAAGCAAAACAAATATTAAAAAGTTTAGATTTATATGAACATAAAGATAAATATCCAGCGGAGGTTTCTGGAGGAATGCAACAAAGAGTAGCTATAGCTAGAGCAATAATCAATGAGCCTAAAATAATATTTGGAGATGAGCCAACAGGAGCACTTAATTCATCAACAGGGCAAATGGTATTAGATATATTAAGTGAGATTAACAATAAAGGTCAATCTATTGTTATGGTAACTCATGATATAAAATGTGCATTAAGAGCAAATAGAGTACTTTATATTAAAGATGGAAGAATTGATGGAGAGCTTAATCTAGGTAAGTATAGTGAGGAAAATATTAAAGAAAGAAGAGAAAAATTACAAAACTTTTTAGAAGAAAAATCATGGTAAAACTTGTAAATTAAATTTGTTATATATAAAATAGTATTAGAAAAGCTCAGTGAAAGTTAATTTTACTGAGCTTAATTTTTAGGGGGAATTATGGATAAGGGAAAAATATTAATCGTAGAAGATGATAATGATTTAGCTAATCTTATAACAGATTATTTAAGAATCGAAGGATATGAGGGAGTAATAGCAGATAGTGGAACTAAGGCTATGGAAGTAGCTAAAAGTGAGAATATATCGTTAGTAATATTAGATATAATGCTACCTGAGGTAGATGGGATAACAGTATGTAGAAAAATTAGAGAATACTCACATGTTCCTATTATAATGTTATCAGCTAAATCTGGGGAAATGGACAAAATACTTTCTTTAGGAGTAGGAGCTGATGATTATGTAACAAAGCCATTTTCTCCAATGGAGTTATTGGCTAGAGTAAAAGCACAAATAAGAAGAGCTGGATTTGTACCTAATGAAGTATTAGAAAAAGAAATAATAGATTATGGAGATTTAAAAATATATCCCCAAAATTATAAAGTTGTATTAAGTGGATCAGAAATTAGTTTAACTACTAAAGAATTTCAAGTACTTGAGTATCTAGCTAAAAACTCAGGAAAAGTATTCACTAAGGAACAATTATATGATGGGGTATGGGGATTAAGTGAATTTATGGATGAAAATACAATAGCTGTTTATGTTAAAAGGTTAAGATCTAAACTTGGCGATATAGGAAAAAACTCTATTAAAACTGTATGGGGTGTAGGTTATAAGTGGGAGTATTGCAGTGAACAATTATATTAAAAGTACCTTTAAGAAATATTTAATACTATTATTAGCTTTGATAATTTTATTTGCAATAAGCATAACTTTATCAGTTAAAGAAGACTATTTTAAAGATATAGACAATACTTGTAGAGTATTAGTGCACGATCAACTTAATGCTATTTCAAACAATCTTGAAAATCAAACCTATAAATACACAATAGTTTCATTAGATGGATACGTAATTAAATCTACAGAAGATAATTCACCAAATAAAATATCTGTAAGCAACCTTTCCATTGATAATTGGCAAGATATAAATAATAAAGGAGTAGTTAGATATTCTACACCATTAATTATTGATGGTAAAATAGATAAAATAGCTATATTTAGTATTCCAAAGATTGATATTATAAATTTTAGAAATGATATTAATGATAAAAATATATATAAGTTTAGTGCAATAATTATTTTATTATTAATTGTATTTATTATTTTTAAAATTTATAAACTTATCAATAAAGATATACTAGAACCTATTAATAAAATGCATAAGTCAGCATCAGAAATATTAAAAGGAAACTACTTAGAAAAAGTTGAATACGACTATTATGGAGAAGTAGGAAAATTTTCTCATGATTTTGAGCGTATGAGAGAGAGCTTAATAATTTCCAGGGAAAGAGAAAAGAAGCTAAAGATAGCAGAAAAAGAACTTTTGGCATGTATTTCTCATGACTTAAAGACTCCCATAGCAAATATTTCAGGATATTGTGAGGGAATAATAGATGGTATTGTGAAAGAAGAAAGAGATATAAAAAGGTATGCTGGAATAATTCTTAAAAAGGCAAAAGTATTAACTAAGCTATTAGATGACATACTTGAACTTTCAAAGGCAGAGATAAATCAAATGTCTATAAATAAAAAGGAAGTATATTCAAAAGAATTCTTCGATGAATTATTAGAAGAAATATCTATGGATGTAATCTCTAGTGGAAGGCAGTTCGTTGTTGAGAATGAACCGTATAATTTATTAATTAATATAGATAAAGACAAAATAACTCAGGCTATAAATAATATAATTAGCAATTCTATTAAATATACTAGTAGTGATGGCATTATTAGTATAAGATTTGAAAAGATAACCGATGGAATGGAAATAAGAGTAAAGGATAATGGGATAGGTATTTCTGCAGATGATGTAGACTTAGTATTTAATAAGTTTTATAGAAGTGAAAAGCATAGAAATCAAAATATACCAGGTTCAGGGCTTGGATTATCTATTGCTAAATATATTACAGAAATGCATAATGGGAGTATTGAAATGATTAGTGGCAATGGAAGCGGAACAACCGTTATTGTTAAAATTAGGAATATTAAATAATATAAAAATTATAGTATTTAATAAGGTTAAGATTTATGAGTATATTAAAAAAATAGGTATTAGGCAAATGAATTAATAAAGGTATTAAAAAAACACATTGATAAATTTTAATCAATGTGTTTTTATTTATATAAAAACATTAAAAATTCATCAAAATTAATTAAACTTTAATAAAAAAGTAAAAAAAGTGACAAGAAATGACAAAAAATGTATATGAAGATATGTATAATAAAAATAGCAACTATATTATATGTTAAAACTTTTATCTAGTTTTAACCTTACCAAGAGATTTTAATCGGTTATATCATTTCATTACACTGAACCTGCTAAAATAGCATTTTAATCCAACACTATAAAATAATGAAGGCAAGTTATAGTTTTAACTATAATAATAAATGGTAAAAGTCGCTGATTAGAAATTTTATAAATATTTTTAAATACCTACGTTATACAAGGAGGTGATTTATATAAATTTAATTGAAGCAACTAATCTTATATTTAGAAAAAAGTTAGAAAGAAGTAATGCTGAAGGAGATTTTCAAGCTTATTTTTATAGATTTATAGGGATAGAGGATAAAGCTATTTACAATAATATATTAAAGACTTTAGACGATAAAATAGAAGAAAATAAAGAAAACACATTATTTTTTGATGGTTCTATACCTATGATAGGAGAAATGGAACTTATACAATATGTATATAATGAATTAAACACTATGAATATATCAAATATACAAAATCAAGATATTACTTTATTCGATGATCTAGAAATTAACAAAAAATTTCTACATTCACTCAATTATGTTGTTCAGCTATCTATAAAAAAAGAAAGCTTTTTTAACGAAAATATAAGAAATAATTTCATTACTAAACTTATAGTATGGACATATAGTTTTGTTAGAAAAGTAAATTTTTATTCTGATATTAACCCAAAATGTATTTATTATGGAAATATAACTAGGCATGAAATATATTTTTTAATTATGTTGAGAATGATGAAATTTGACGTTATTTATATAAATCCTTTAAAGGAAGAGTTTTTTGAGGAAATAGATGAAGATAAATTAAGTACACTAAAAAATTATATAAATATAGAAGAAATAGAAACATTTAAAGAAAAATCAAAAAATGGACAGTCTATAGACAGTGTTGAAACTATAACAAAATATATTCAACAAGAGGTACAAGAAAATCTTTTTAATAATAGTGGAATATATAGGCCATGGCAATTTAGAAATGGATATACAAAGAGTTTATTACTAGATACTGTATTAGAAGATATATACATATATTGGAATGAGGTTTCTAAGGTAAGACCTGGTTTCAATGTTGAGAATAATTTAGTTAAGGTTCCTTGTTTTTTCTATAAGATAGACGGTCAATTTAACAATAAGATTGAATTTCAAAAGTTAGTAAAGTTTTGTAGTGAATCTAAAAATACATTGTTTTTTAACCATGGAGATATAAGTAGAAATTATCTAAAAGATGATGAAATATACTCTTTGATGTTTTGTCAGTTAAGTGATGGGACTTTTGATATAGAAGAAATAAAAAAGCTACCTATATATAGATTTGGAAAATATAGCAATGAGATTCAAAATTTTATTTTAAATAAATTTAATGAGGTAATTTCAAAAAAAGATATATTCAACGTACATCTAGATAAAGAGAAAGTATTGAAATTTCTTGCTATAGTTTTATCTATGGATGAACAAATTGTAAGAAGCATAGATAATTTTGATTTTACAAGTAGTATACCTAAGATAGTTATATATTTAAATAATGAATGTTTAATTTCTGATTATATGGTTATGTTGTTAGCATATTTGCATACAATTGGAATCGATATAGTAATATTTAATCCAGCGGGACTGTTTAATATAAATAATATTTTAAAATACAATAGTATAAATGTAGTAAGACTTGAACAAATGAACTATACATCGGAATATGGAGACGTAATAAATTTGAAAAAGAATTTTATATCAAAAATTTTAAAAATATAGAGGAGATTGATATGAATAGTACAGGTAAGTTAAAAGGAATAGATGATAGTGGATTAGTTAACAATGATGAAACATTATATGAAGATATAAACATGGGATACCAAGGTAACAACATGAATATGAACAATATGAATATGGGATACCAAGATAACAACATGAATATGAACATGGGATATCAAGGAAATAATATGATGCAGTCTATGAATAATACAACTCTATCTCAAGATCAAGAAACTAATATTGAAAATATAACAGCATATAAACAAAGGTTAAGAGGTATGAAAGAGGTTCAAAATCTTACTAGTGAAATTAACCTAGATAATCCGAACTCCATAATTATGTTTGGGCAACAAGTAAGTGAAAATATATCAAAAATTTCAGATCAATTATTAAATTCAATGAAAGAAGTAAAATCTGAAGAAGCTGGTGAGATGTTAATTACCTTGACTAAAATAATGGATAAATTTGATGTTAAGGAGTTAGAAAACATTAGAGGAGGTTCTGTATTATCTAAGTTTATGAAGAATTTAGGTAATAGCATTGATAAATTATTTCAAAAATACGATTCGATGGGGTATGAAGTTGAAAAAGTGTATGTTCTTCTTAAAAAATATGAAAATGATATTAAAGAATCTAATGTTAATTTAAAAAAATTGTATAATGGAAATTTAAGCTATTATCAGGCTTTAGAAAAATATATTGTAGCAGGAGAGATAGCTGTAGAAGAAATTGACAACTATACAAACCAGTTATCTATGGATATGTCATTAGGTGAAGAAGAGAAACAGATGATGCTTCAAAGGCTTGCAATAAGTAAGGACATGCTATCTCAAAGAGTATATGATTTACAAATTGCTGAAAACGTAGCAATTCAAGCGGCACCTATGATACAGACTATGCAAATGTCAAACTTTAATTTAATGAGAAAAATTAATTCATCATTTATAATAACTCTTCCTATATTTAAACAATGCTTAGCTCAGGCTATAATACTAAAAAGACAAGAGATACAAGCAAAATCTATTAAGCAATTAGATGAAAAAACTAATGAACTTATAATGAGAAATGCTTCAAATACTGCTAGACAGTCTGTTGAAATTGCAAAAATGGCTTCTGGAAGTTCTATTGCAATTGAAACTCTAGAAAAATCATATGAAACTATTATGAAGGGAATTGAGGAAACAAAATCGATTCAAGAAAATAATAGAATTCAAAGAAAAGAAAATTCAAGTAAGTTAGAAAGTTTAAAACATAGAATGAAAAAAAATATTACTAATGTATAATTAAAAATTAACATACAAGGAGGAAATTGAGATGGCTATAAATTTTGGGATGAACAACAATAATGTAAATGCATTGAATTTGAAAAAAAATGATATTTTAGATTTAACAAAGAAAAATCCAGGTCTTAAAAAGGTTATTTTAGGAGCAGGATGGGATGTAGCGTTAACTGGACAAGATTTTGATTTAGATATAGCTGCATTTTTATTAAATAGTAATAATAAAGTTGGCAGAATACCTGAGGATGTTATCTTCTTTAATAATATGGAAGGTAGTGGTATAAGGTTAGAGGGTGACAATAGAACAGGTGCAGGCGAAGGTGATGATGAAAGAATACAAATTGACTTATCCATGATAAGAAATGATGTAGCTAAAATAGTATTCGTAGTCACTATTCATGAAGCTCAAATGAAAAGACAAACATTTGGGATGGTTGAAAATTCTTATGTTAGATTATTAGATGCAGAAAATAATGAAAAAGAATTATGTAAATTCAATTTAAAGGAAAATGGTTCAACAGTTACATCTGTTGTATTTGCAGAGTTGTACAGAGATGGAAATGATTGGAGATTTAAAGCTATAGGTGATGGGAAAATTGCAGACTTAAATGGTATTTTAGGCTTATACATATAAAAAACTATATTACAAACATGATAAGGGGAAATTACTATGGCATTATTAAACTTACAAAAAAATGATATTTTAGATTTAAGTAAGAAAGAACCAGGATTAAAAAACATACTAGTAGCTTGTGGTTGGGATGTAGCAAAAAAAGGATTTTTTGGATTGGGTGCTGATTATGATTTAGACTTAGTTGCATTATTACTAGGAGAAGATGAAAAGTTAATAAAAAGTAGCGATCCAATAATATATTTTAACCACTTAAATGGTAAAGGTATAAGACTTCATGGAGATAATTTGACAGGTAAAGGTGATGGTGATGATGAAAAAATATCGATATCACTTGACAAACTCCCAAAAGATTGCAATAAGTTGGTTTTTTCAGTTATAATATATGACGCTAAAGGAAGACGACAAAACTTTTCGAAGGTAAAGAATGCTTATGTTAGATTAGTGAATGAAGATAAAAGAAATGAAGAAATATGTAGATACAATTTAAGTGAAGATGGAGGAAATAATACAGCGACAATATTCTCTGAATTGTATAAAGAAAATGGAAGTTGGAAATTTAAAGCTGTAGGAAAATTATTAGATGCTACAGTTTCAAGTTTAAGCAAAATGTATAGATAGGGGTGGAAATTATGGCTATTAATTTAGGATCAAATTTTAATAAAATTAACAATGAATCAAATAATGCGAATTCAAATCAAGGTGCTATACTTAACTTACAGAAAAATGATATTCTAGATTTAACAAAGAAAAATCCTGGAATTAAGAAAGTAATATTAGGAGCAGGATGGGATGTAGCAAACAATGGATCTGATTTTGATTTAGATATAGCAGCATTTTTACTAGACGAAAACAATAAATTTAGATCTGTAGAAAATGTAATATTTTTTAATAATAAACAAGGTCAAGGTATCTACTTAGCTGGTGATAATAGAACTGGAGCTGGAGATGGTGATGATGAACAAATATTTATTGATTTAGATAATATTAACTCAAGTATATATAAAATTGTATTTGTTGTAACTATTCACAATGCACAAGAAAGAAGACAAACATTTGGAATGGTAAATAACTCATATGTTAGATTAGTTGATATAAATAATGGAGAAAAGGAACTGTGTAGGTTCAATTTAAAAGAAGACGGATCTACAGCAACTTCAGTAATATTCTCAGAACTTTTACGTCAAAACGGTGAATGGCAATTTAAAGCTGTAGGAGAAGGCAAAGTAGCCGACTTAAATGGGATATTACAACTATTTAATTAAGAGTTAATATTATTAATATTTCTTAGAGTGATAAGATATAGAAAATACTAATGTATTTCTTAAGGTATCACTCTAAGTTATTTTGTGAAAAAAATTTGGAGGAATAATATGTTTAATGGTTTAACTAAAGAAGAAGTAGAAAGGAATAGAGAACTATACGGTAGTAATATTGTAGAAGAATCTAAACCTGAAACATTTATGGATAAGTTTAAGGCCGCTTTTGATGACCCTATGATAAAACTACTCCTAGCAATAGCAATAATAATGGGAGTAATGGCGATATTAAAATATGCCGAATGGGGTGAAATAGCAGGAATAGTACTATCGATATTTTTGGTAACTGTAATATCTGCAAAAACAGAAATGGCCTCAGATAATGAGTATCGAAAGTTAAAGAGCAGTACGGAAAAAGAAAAGTGTAAGGTTTATAGAGATAAAGAAGTAGTAGAGATATATATTGATGATGTTGTTGTTGGAGATTACGTAATAATCCAAAGTGGAGATAAAATACCTGCAGATGGAATTGTTATTGAAGGTGACATTAGAGTAGATAACTCGGCTTTAAATGGAGAAGCTGAAGAATGTAAAAAAACTGCTGTAGGAAAAGATTTCAGCATAGAAGCATATAGAGAAGTTGCAATTACTATAACAGGAGATACATTTGTAGATGAATCATCTTTATTTAGAGGAGCTGTAACTGTAAATGGAGCAGGTGTTATGCTTGTAACTAAAGTAGGAATGGATACCGTTATGGGAGATATGGCTAAAGATATGGCAGAAGACGGTGTAGATAGTCCTTTGAAAGTTAAACTTACAGATTTAGCAGATAAAATATCTAAGTTTGGGTACATAGGTGCTATAGTTATTGCTATTGTACTAACAGCTCAAAATATTATAAGTGTTGGTGGATTTAATGAATACTTAAATCTAGGAGCTATTGAAATAGTAAAACAACTATTAGAAACAATAATGCTTGCAGTAGTAATTATAGTTATGGCAGTTCCAGAGGGTCTACCATTAATGATTGCTATAGTGTTAATGAGAAATACATCAAAAATGCTAAAAAACAATGTATTGGTTAGAAAACCAATAGGTATTGAAACAGCAGGATCGCTTAATATTTTATTTAGTGATAAAACAGGAACAATAACAAAAGGTAAATTAGAAGTTGTAGAATTTTTTGATGGGGATATAAAAACTAGTTACAATAATAGTAAAGTTATAAAAGAACTTATGGCACATTGTATAGGCAAAAACACAGGAGCAATGTTTGATAGTGAATGCAATGTTATAGGAGGGAATGCTACAGACAAAGCATTACTTAATTTTTTAACTAAAAAAGACTATGATAAATACAGTGATATAGAGGTAGTTAAAACTCAACAATTTAACTCAACAAATAAATATTCTGCAGCTCAATTAAGAGATAAAACGGTATATAAAGGAGCCCCAGAAAGATTATTAACGAAGGCAACTAAGTATATTAATGAAAATGGGGATATAGTAGAAATATCAAAACAAAGTATAAATAAAAAAATAGATGAACTTGCAAAAAAATCCATGAGAGTTTTATCATTTGCTTATAGTGAAAGTGAATTAATAGAGGATACACTTCCTGAAGACTTAGTAATAGTAGGTTTTGTTGGGGTAAGAGATGATGTTAGACCAGAAGCAAGAGAAGCTATTAAAGAAGTTAAAAATGCAGGAATTCAGGTCGTAATGATAACTGGAGATAGAAAAGAAACAGCAGTTGCTATAGCGAAGGATAGTGGACTGATTGAAAATGATAATGATATAGCACTAACTTCAGAAGAGTTAAACAACATGACTGATGAAGAAGTTAAAGGTATAATGCATAACTTGAAAGTTATAGCTAGAGCTCTTCCTACAGATAAATCTAGGATGGTTAAAATTGCTCAAGAACTAGGATTAGTATGTGGAATGACAGGTGATGGAGTTAATGATGCCCCTGCATTAAAGAGAGCAGACGTTGGATTTGCTATGGGTTCAGGTACAGATGTAGCTAAAGAAGTTGGAGATATAGTTATACTAGATGATAATTTTAAATCAATAGAAAGTGCAATATTATATGGAAGAACTATATATAATAATATATTAAAGTTCATTAAATTCCAATTAACTATTAATGTAGCAGCAGTAGCAATTTGCGCAATAGGACCATTTATAGGAATAGGACAACCATTAAAAATTACACATATTCTTTGGATTAACTTAATAATGGATGGGTTAGGGGCTTTAGCATTAGGATCAGAACCAGCTCTTAAGTCATACATGAAAGAGAGACCTAAGTCAAGAACTCAAAGTATTGTATCAAGAAAAATGATGAACCAAGTTGGTTTTGCTGGGGCATGGGTAGTTATATTAAGTTTAGCATTCTTAAAACTTCCTATGTTTAGAGATATGTTTACAACAAGTGAGGCTCATCTAACAGGATATTTTTCTATGTTTGTATTAGCAGCAGTCTTTAACGGATTTAACGTTAGAAGTGAAGGACTAAATATTTTTGAGTATATTAAGGAAAATAAAGATTTTACAAAAGTTATGGGAACAATTGTAATAGTTCAAGTTATACTAACTATTATTGGAGGCGATTTATTTAGCTGTACTCCTATAACTTTACAAAATTGGTTAGTAGTAACTTGTTTATCAATAACTATTATTCCATTTGATATGTTAAGAAAATTAATTGATAAATTGTTATTTAAAGATGGCTCTGAAATTAAAGAGATTGAGGAAATTGAAGTAGAATTAGCAAACAAATAGAGAGCATTATTATTGAAATTAGTAATCAAAATTGAAATACATGAAAAAGGTATTGGCTATATAGTCAATACTTTTTTTATTTAATATAAAAAGAAAAATAATGATAATAAATATTGTTGACAAATGATAATCATTATCTTATAATGGTATTACAGGAATGATAAATATTATCAATTAAAAAATATATACATTATTAATAAGGAGAAGTTTAAAATGAGCTTAAAGAAAATATCTAAAAAATCGTTATTATTAATACCAGTTTTAACTATAGGATTAATGACAGGATGTGCCCCAAAGGTAAATACAGATACATCGTCTGAAGAAGTAGTAAATGTTTACTCAGCAAGACATTATGATGTTGATAAAGAATTATATAAACAATTTGAAGAAGAAACGGGGATAAAAGTAAATGTAGTAGAAGGTAAAGCCCCTGAATTACTTGAAAGATTAAAAAGAGAAGGAAAAGATACACAAGCAGATGTATTTGCTACAGCAGATATAGCCAACCTTTACCAAGCTATAGAGGCTGATTTAACACAACCTATAGAATCAGAAACAGTAAATGCGAATATACCTGAAAATTTAAGAGGAAAAAATAATGAGTGGGTAGGTCTTAGTACAAGAGCTAGAATATTAGCGTATGACAAAGAAAAAGTAAATCCGAAAGATTTATCTACATATGAAGATTTAACTAGTGATAAGTGGAAAGGAAAACTATTAACTAGATCTTCTGATTCTAGTTATAACCAATCATTATTAGCGTCATTTATAGAATTAAATGGTGAAGAAGAAGCTAAAGAATGGGCCACTGGTATAGTAAATAATCTAGCTAGACAACCAGAAGGAAATGATAGAGATCAAGTAAAAGCAATAGCTGCAGGAGAAGGAGAAGTTGCTATAGTTAATAGTTACTATATTGGTAAACTATTAACTTCAGAAGATGCTGAAGAAGTAAAAGCAGCTAAAAAAGTAGGCGTATTCTTCCCAGAAGATACACATGTAAATGTAAGTGGGGTAGCACTTAGCAAGCATTCTAAAAACAAAGAAAATGCTATTAAATTCATAGAATTCTTAACAGAAGAAAAAGCTCAGCAAGCTATAACAGATGCAAATTATGAGTATCCAGCAAATCCAAATGTTGAACCTAATGATTTACTAAAATCATGGGGAGACTTTAATCCACAAGATATAGATTTAACTAAAGTTGGAGAATACAACAAAAAAGCTGTTGAAATATTCAACGAAGTAGGTTGGAAGTAATAATTATTAAAAAAGATATTGCCTTGAATTTAGGTAATATCTTTTTTTAAAATAGTAACTCACAGAAAGGAATAATATATGAAAAAAATAAGATTTAATGGATGGGCTATATTAAGTACATTTTTTATGTTAATGATAATATTACCTAATATAGATGTAGTACTTCATTTATTTCAAAAACCAAATGAAAATTGGTATCATATAAAAGAATATTTATTAAAAGATTACGTGATAAATACAGCAGTAATATCTTTATTTACAGCTTTATTCACAATGATTATAGGAACGAGCCTTGCATGGCTAATTTGTGCATATGAGTTTCCTTTTAGAAAATTCTTTAGATGGGGTTTAATACTTCCGCTTTCTATACCACCATATATTGCAGCATATACTTATGCAGGTATATTAGGATATACGGGAGTCGTTCAAACATTTTTAAGAAATAATTTAGGAGTTGAAGTTAGTCAAAAATACTTCAATATAATGAGTATTCCTGGTACTATATTTATATTTACAGTATTTTTATTACCTTATGTATATATGGTAGTTAGATCATATTTAGAAAAGCAGTCAGCATCACTGATAGAAAATGCTAGATTGCTTGGAGAAAATTCTTTAGGAGTATTTTTAAGAGTAGTTTTACCTGTAAGTAGAGGAGTAATAGTAGCCGGAGTTACATTAGTCGTGCTTGAAGTACTTAGTGATTATGGCGTTGTATCGTACTTTGGAATACCTACTTTCTCTACTGCGATATTTAAAAGTTGGTTTGATATGAGTGATATAGACTCAGCTATAAGGTTAGCGGCTATACTTTTAGTAACTGTATTTGTAGTTATGACCAGTGAAAAGTTTTTAAGAGGTAGAAAAAAATATAGTCAAACAAACACTAAGATAAGGCCTTTAAATAGAAAAAAATTGAATAAATTACATGGGACAATTGCTTTTTTATATTGCTTTGTAATATTTTCATTAGGATTTTTAATTCCTACAGCACAATTATTAAAGTGGGGTATAATGAGTTACTCAAAAATATTAACTCCAGATTTCTTTGTACTAATATATAACTCTTTATGGGTAGCTGTAGTATCTAGTTCATTAATAGTATTTATGGCAGTTATTATAGCAAATTATACAAGAATAAATGATAATTTATTATCTAAGCTATATTCTAAAATAACTTTACTGGGATACTCTATTCCAGGAGCAGTTATTGCAATAACTATGATATTGTTCTTTGTAGATATTGACAAAAAACTAGGGTGGCTTTATAAAATGTTTAACCCTGATGCACCAACTCTTCTTTTAAGCATGAGTTTAGTTATGTTAATATTTGCATATTTAGTAAGATTTTTAGCGGTTGGTTATCAAAGTATAGAAGGTGGATTTGATAAAATAGGGAAGAAGTTTTATGAAGCATCTAGAACTTTAGGATATTCAAAAACAAAGACATTCTTTTTAGTAGATTTACCTATGATAAAGCCTGCAATACTTAGTGCTTTTTCGCTAGTACTTGTAGATATAATAAAAGAGCTTCCTTTAGCACTTTTATTAAGACCATTTAACTTTCATACATTATCAACTAAAGTATTTGAATATGCTAATGATGAAATGATAATCGAGGCATCTGTACCATCATTAATAATAATATTAGTGAGTTTTATTGCAATATTTGTTCTATATAAAATAGTTGATAAGGAGGATTCACATGCTTAAGATAAAAAATTTACACTTTAAATATAAAAATTCAAAAGTTGATTCTATAAAAAATTTTAATATTGATATAAATAAAGGAGAAATAGTAAGTATACTAGGGGAAAGTGGTAGTGGTAAAAGTACGGTGCTAAGGGTTGTTGCAGGGCTTGAAGAAGCCTATAAAGGTAGGATTACTATAGCAAATAATATAGTATATGATGATAATTATTTTGTAGAACCAGAAAAAAGGGGTATAGGAATGATATTTCAAGATTATGCACTTTTTCCTCATATGAATGTAGCTAAAAATATTATGTTTGGGCTAAAAAATATGAGTAAATCAGAGAAAGAAGCACGCATGATGGATATGCTAAAACTAGTAAATTTAGATGAGTATAAAGATAAGTATCCATATGAATTAAGTGGAGGTCAACAACAGCGAATTGCAATAGCAAGAGCTTTAGCGCCTAATCCGAGTATACTTTTATTAGATGAACCATTTAGTAACTTAGATGCTAATTTAAAAGAGAGGATAAGAAACGAACTTAAGGAGATAATACAAAAAGCTGCTATTACATGTATATTTGTAACTCATGATATAGAAGATGCAAAAGCACTTGCAGATAAAGTTGTTATAATTGATAAAGGTAAAATTATAAAGGAAGGGTCTACAAGAGATTTATTCTAAGATTATTTTAGTGTATAAAACTTGATATAGATTAAGTAAAACTAAAAGAAAGCTGATTCCTAGACAATATAGGAACCAGCTTTTTACATATTAAAGACTGTGTTAATCTTTCTTTTAATTTACTTAAAATAGCATATGTGCAATTAGAGTGATGACTAAAAGTGAAATAATTGTTCTTATTAAGAATAAAATTATTAAATCTTTTAGGTTAAGAGGTATCTCTGATTTTAATATAACTGCACCAGTTTCAGTCATGTATATTAATTGAGATATAGAAAGAGCACCTATTATAAATTTAGTTATTTCAGCAAATCCATCTCCACTTACCATTACTGATGGTATAAACATATCTGTAAATCCAACTAATACAGCAGGTGCTGCTTGAGCTGCATTAGGTATTTTTAATAAATCTAATAAAATTATTATTGGGTAAGATATCCATGTAAACACTGGAGTAAACTCTGCGATTGCCAAAGATATAGTTCCCCATGCTAAAACTAATGGTATTAAGCTTATATATATATCTATTATATTTTTTAGTCCATTGATAAACATTGTATTAATAGTAGGTGCTTTTTCAGCTCTATTAATTGCATTTTCTATACCTTGTTTGAATAAACTAAGTTCATTATTTATATCTTCTTGTTCATAAGGAATATTATTGTAAGTTTCATTTTTTATTTTACATAAAGGATAAATTCTTGGTAGTATAATTGCACATACTAAAGATGCTGCACATATTGTTAAATAAAATGGTACAAACTTATTCATAAGTCCTAATTGATCAGCTATAACTGTAGAGAATGGTAATGAAACTAAGGAGAAACAAACAGCTATTATACAACTTTCCTTTTTTGTATAAAAACCTTGCTTATATTGAGTGTTAGTTATCATAATCCCTAAAGTTGCATCTCCTAGCCAAGAAGATAGAGTATCTACTGATGCTCTTCCTGGAACTAAGAATAAAGTATTCATAAATTTAGATATCATAGTTCCAAAGAAATCCATTAATCCAAAATCTAAAACTAAAGGAAGTAAAAAACCTGCTATTACAAATAATGCTATTAAGCTAGGCATTATTCCCATAATTACATGACCTGTATCTTCTGAAATTATAAATTCTGGTCCTACATTAAAATATATCATTACTACAAATATTGAACTTAAAACTCTAAAGAATAACCAAAAACTTGATACATTTAATAAGTTATTCCAAAACTCATTTTTTATATTTATGCACTTAGCTAGTAAAGATAATGTAGCTGAAGATACTATTATCATTAAACATATAGTTGGTATATAATCAGCTATATTAAGTTTTAATAACTCTGCCATAAATCCTACACCTATATTTACTGGAGAAACACCTTCTACATTAAATATCTCTCCAAAAGGTAGTGGTATTATAAATAAAAATAATCCTATTAAAGAAGGTATAAAAAACTTTAAAAATTGTGAAATACTGTATTTTTCCTCTGATGTGTAATTTTGCTCTATATTCATAATTAACTCCTTAATTTTATTGTTTTAATAATTTGTCATAATGTATATGTGTATTTTTTATAATTCAGGTTGAATATAACATTTACTTACATATTTTGATGATGTTAAGAAAAGTGCACAGGGGTAAAACATTCCCAAACTCATAATATCTCCAACCTGAAAGTTTATATTTGAATTTTGTATATCTACTATAAGATGATCGCTACTGCTACCAATAATTTCTACTCCGT
The DNA here is from genome assembly GCF_023653455.1 of Paraclostridium ghonii. Lineage (GTDB taxonomy): Bacteria > Bacillota > Clostridia > Peptostreptococcales > Peptostreptococcaceae > Paraclostridium > Paraclostridium ghonii. The sequence continues at coordinate 4,206 of NZ_JAKEDR010000002.1, read as the reverse complement.
CATCTAAGGGAATCAAATCTCTGTCATTAACAAAATCTTGTTTTCCTACTGCTAAAATTGCTCTTTTTCTTATACCTTTATCTTCATAATTAGGTTTATTACCAAATGCATCTAAGAACATTTCACCTATAGGATAAGATGGTTTTTCTTTTATCTCTATTATTTCAGCTTTTAATATAAGAGTATCTTTGTGTATTTTTTCTAAATCGTATCCCCAGTAATCTATTAATTCTCGCCCTATTAATAAAGCTTCTCCTATTCGTAAATTATTTATTTTACTAGGTATTTTGTTATCTAACACTAATGGCAAAGATGTAGTTGAACCTCCTGAGATTATATCTAATTTTCTTCCTATTTTAGATTCAATTTCCTCAGCTATTTCACATAAATAACTTAAGTTTTCATATGAGGGCTTAATAGATCCATAACAACTTAAATTAGTTCCTATTCCATATAACTTAACGTATTTTAAGTTATTTTCTATATACAAAGCAGTATCTATAAGTTCATTTTTATTAAAAAATCCTTCTCTTAAATCTCCTAAGTCCATCATAAGTATTACTTTATGTTCTTTATTTTGCTTTTTACACTCTTTTTCTAATAAATTTATAGTTTTAAGCTCTGAATTCAATGTAATATCAATATATTGTACAACATCTTTTATTTCGCGAGTCATAGGCATTCTAATTAACATATTTTCTTTTTTTATACCTTTTTCTTTTAAATATATTAGTTGATCTATTCTTGAACTTGCTAAATATTTACATCCTCCATCTACCAGTGCATCAATTATTTGTGGATCTGCATTTACTCCTTTTATAACGCCTGATATACTTATTTCTTTTTCTTTACATAAGTTTACTAAGAACTTTGTATTATCAAATATTTTATTTAAGTTTATTTCTAAAAGCGGATATTTTGGTGCAGTATTCATAATCATTCCTCCTATTTATAATAGTTGTTTGTAATGCTTTAAAATACAAAAAAGTCTCTTGGCTTTAAAAACCAAGAGACGAAATATTCCGTGTTACCACTCTTATTGACAAGTGTACCTAACATTTTCAAAATATTCCGAATTTTAGACATTCAATGTACCTCAAATTCAGAGTTATTTAGTAGTAAATTTGAAATCAAAAATTCGCTTCGCTTGAGCGACTACGTCTGCGAGCCACTTCATGTCGCTCAAATTTCATGTCGTCAACGTCCACTCGGCAAGCTCGTGTCCCGTTACTCAAACGACTTCGTCCGTTGCTCAAAAAGCTTTTTTACGTTTGAGACTAAACCAGTGTATATATATCATGATTTACACAAATTTTGTTTAGCATAATTCTTTAAACGTAAAAAAGTCCCTTGGTTATAAAACCAAGAGACGAAATATTCCGCGTTACCACTCTAATTGATAAGTATACTTATCCACTCTAATCCCTTAAGGCGGGACATACCTAATATCCTACTGATAGTTCAGATATTCTTCTCCAAAGCTCTCTTCAATATAAATATTGTTACTGGGCTTACACCAACCCCAGCTCGCTGAAACGTAACTTATACCTACTATCTTTTTCTTAGAATTTAAGTATTTGAAATTTGTTATTTATAATTTTAGTTTTATTTTTAAAATTTGTCAATATATTTTTTGTTATTTTTAAAAAGTTATACCACTAGACAAGCAATTTAGATACTTTTAGTATAAAGTATCAAAAAGTTTCAATTAATATATTATTTAATAATAAGTTTTAAAACAAAGTATCAGATTATTCCTATTATATTGAACTAAGCTACAAAACCAAATATATTATAAGTAACATATCAATTGGAGGGATAATTATGAAAAAGCATATAAAGATAGCAACAATTGGAGGGGGAAGTAGCTATACACCTGAACTTATGGAAGGATTTATAAAAAGATATAATGAACTTCCAATAAGTGAAATATGGTTAGTTGATATAGAAGAAGGAAAAGAAAAATTAGAGATAGTTGGGAAATTATCACAACGTATGTGGGATGCAACCCCATACAATGTAAAAGTGTTTACCACATTAGATAGAAAAGAAGCTCTAAAAGATGCAGATTTTGTAACGACACAATTTAGAGTTGGGTTATTAGATGCAAGAATAAAAGATGAAAGAATACCATTGCTTCATGGCATGTTAGGGCAAGAAACAAATGGAGCTGGTGGTATGTTTAAAGCGTTTAGAACAATCCCGGTAATAAAAGAAATTATAGAAGATATGAAGGCATTGTGTCCACATGCTTGGTTAATTAACTTTACTAATCCAAGTGGAATTATTACAGAAGCAGTTATTAAGCACTTTGGATGGAAAAAGTGTATAGGACTTTGTAATGTACCAGTAATTTCAATGAAAGATGAACCTGAAAATATAGGAAAACAGACTGAAGAATTAAATTATAAATTTGCAGGATTGAACCATTTCCATTGGCATAAAGTTTATGACAAGAATGGAAAAGAAGTTACAGATGAGTTAATAGAACATATTAATGACAAAAAAGGTGGAACTCCAGGAAATATTCATCAAGCAGAATTCCCATTAGAATTATTACATTCAATAAAATTGTTACCATGTGGATACCATCGTTATTACTATATGGAAAAAGAAATGTTAGAACATAGTTTAGAGGAATTTAAAAAAGGTGGAACAAGAGCTGAACAAATGAAAGAAGTAGAAGCATCACTTTTTGAGATATATAAAAATCCAGATTTAAGTAAAAAACCTGAAGAACTACAAAAGCGTGGTGGTGTATATTATAGTGATGCAGCATGCGAATGTATAAGTGCAATATACAATGATAAAGCAATTCAAATGGTGGCAAGTACTCAAAACAATGGATCTATAACTTGTCTTGATGAAGACTCTATTGTTGAAGTAACATCTATAATATCATCTAAAGGTGCAGAGCCAATTGCATGGGGAAATATGGGTTCATTTGAAAAAGGATGGTTACAAGTAATGAAAGCAATGGAAGAGTGTACGATAAATGCGGCATTAAGTGGTGACTATGGAATGGCATTACAAGCATTTACTATAAATCCGTTAGTTAAAAATGGAGTAAAAGCTAAGCAAGTTTTAGATGAACTGTTAGTAGCACATGAAAAGTATTTACCTCAATTCAAAGAAAAGATTGATGAATTAAAATTACAAGGGATAGGATCAAAAGACCCTGTTGTAATGGAATTAATGAAAAATAATAAATAAAAAATTCGCTTTAGCCATGTATAATTGGCTAAAGCTATTTTTTTATTTCATTTTATATATTTTCATTATAATATGAAATATATAGGATATAATGAACGATATATTAAAAAATATTTTAAAGCTATCGGGAGGTAATAATGACCATAGAAAATATGATTAAGTGTTGTGATAACCTAACTCCAACAGAAAATCAACTAGCACAATATATACTACAAAATAAAGAACAAATCCATAAATTATCTATTCAAAATCTTGCTGAAAAAACTTTCGTATCAAAATCTGCAATTCATAGATTTTGTAAAAAAATTGGACTTGATGGATTTAATGAACTTAAAGTAAAATTAGCTCAAGATAATGCAGAAGAAGTCATGGTTGAAAATCAAATAGATGTTAATTTCCCATTTACTTCTCAAGATAGTGAAGTAGTAATAGCTCAAAAGCTATTAAAGCTATATGAAACCTCTATAAGAGATACTTATAATTTTATTGATAAAGAAGAGTTAAGTAAAGTTGTTAAACTACTACATAAAGCAGAAATTATTGATATATATACCCATGCACATAACATTAATGTTGCAGAAAATTTTCAGGATAAAATGCGTGGAATTGGGAGGATTGTAAATTGTCCTAAATCATTTTATGAGCAACGTTGTGTTGCAGCTGCATCAAAAACCAATCATATAGCACTTATTTTATCATATTCAGGTAAGGCAACATTTTTACCTCATATTGTGCAAATATTACATAGAAAAGAAGTAAAAATGGTTCTTGTAGGTAAAGTTGGAAGTGAAATAGAACAAAATTATATTAAAAATTATTTGTATATAAGTGATAAAGAAAATCTTAGAAATAGAATATCTCAATTTTCTTCCCATATTTCAATGCAATATATGCTAGATCTTATTTTTAGTTGTATATTTAAAATGGACTATAAAAAGAATGTGGGTTATATAGATGAGGTTATTGGATTTGTAGATGATAGAAACATATAAT
>NZ_JAKEDR010000199.1 GCF_023653455.1 Paraclostridium ghonii | reverse complement strand
CTTTCCACCCTTTTAGCATTACTCCACTTTCATCAAAGCAATATCTATTTCCTTCTATTTCTTTCCATCCTTTTGACGTTGCGCCACTTTCATCAAAGTAATACCTCTTTCCGTCTATTTCTTTCCAGCCCTTTGACATTGCACCACTTCCATCAAAATGATATCTTTTTCCTTCTATTTCTTGCCATCCTTTTATCATTACTCCACTTTCATTAAAGTAATACGTTTTTCCTTCTATTTCTTGCCATCCTTTTATCATTACTCCCTTTCCATCAAAGTAATAACATTTTCTATCGATTTGTTTCCATCCTTTTGACATTACTCCATTTTCATCAAGATAATACCTATTCCCCTCTATTTCTTGCCATCCTTTTATCATTACTCCACTTTCATCAAAACAATACGAAGATCCATCTATTTGTTGCCATCCTTTTAGCATCGTACCTTTTTCATCAAAGTAATACCATTTCTCCTCTATTTCTTTCCAGCCTATTGACATTACTCCATTTTCATCAAGATAATATTTCTTTCCTTCTATTTCTTGCCACCCTTTTATCATTACTCCATTTTCATCAAAGTAGTATAATTTTCCATCAATATTCTTCCAAGCATTTGTATTAGAATCATGTATAACTTGAGTACTTGATTTTAAATTTTCTGAACCTTGTTCCTCGTGAGCCAACGATACTTGAGTCGATACCGATAAAGATAATACTGTAGTCCCTAATATCCCCAAAACTTTTTTATGCATAATTTACTCCTTTTTCTAATTATTTTAATTCCCAATTTAGAATACCATTTTTTACCATAGCACGCAATTATGATTTGATTTCACTGAATATGATTTGTTCTAGAACTATAATCCAGAAAATACCGATTTACATACATAAAAACATATTCACAACAATGTTATATTTCTATTGCTATAAAAAAAGAAGATAGCAAAATAGTATAATCCCCTTATAGTAGACACATAAAAGAAAGCATCGTATAATGATGCTGAATGTGACTATCATAAGGGGGTTTTTCTATGTGTAAAAAATATAATAAATACAGTAAAGAGCTAAAACTAAAAGCTATAGATATGTATATAAATGAAGGTATGAGTCCAGCTAGTGTTGCACGAGCTTTAGATATAAAGAATAAAACACAAGTTAAAAGATGGGTAGATTTATATAACTCTAAAGGTAAATCTGCTTTTGATGAGGAAACCCGTGGTAAAGCTAATGGACCTCGAAAGGGTAGACCTAAAACTAAATTTAATTCTGTAGAAGAGGAGTTAAATTATTTACGTATGGAGAATGAATTCTTAAAAAAGTTATATACCCTATCGGAAAAGAAAAGGTAAGTTATATATTTACAATTATCAAGTCGATGTCTGATAATTATACAATATCTAGTCTTTGTAAATTAGCATGTGTTTCGCGAAGCGGTTATTACAAATGGCTTAAAAAAACTATACAAGCTACCGATAGGGATAATGAAAATAAGATTATAAAGCATCATATTTTAGATTTACATAAAAAATATAGAGGTACCTACGGTAGAAAAAGAATTTGTATCTATTTGAACAAGATATTGCCATTTGTAGTAAATCATAAGCGAGTATATAGGTTAATGAATGAGTTAAATATTAAATCTGTTGTTAGAAAGAAAATTTATAGACGTAAATTTAAGGTATCAGACATAGCAGATAACTTACTATCTAGAAATTTTACTGCTAATAAACCATTAGAAAAAATATGTATGGATATAACTTATATACCTATTGGTAATAGACCTGGAAAGTTTATCTATATGAATGCTGCTAAAGATTTATTTAATGGAGAAATTATAGCATATGATATTAGTTCTAAAAACGATACTTTATTGGTTCAAAAAACTATAGATAAGCTTATTTCTATGAATTTAGAAAATAACTGTATTTTACATACTGATCAGGGATTTCAGTATACGAGAAGACAATACTCATCTAAATTAAAAAATAATGGAATTATACAATCTATGTCTAGAAAAGGTAACTGCTGGGATAATGCTCCTATTGAGAGTTTTTTTAGTCATTTAAAATCTGAGCTGATATATTTAATTGGTACTAAAGATTCAGAAGAAATTACAAAACTTATAGATGAATATATCTATTTTTACAACCATGAGCGCATACAAATAAAAATCGGCATGAGTCCGGTTGAATACCGAATACATGCCGCATAAACTTCTTTTTTATAAGTGTCTACTTGACAGGGTCATAACTAAAAGCTATCTTCTTTTTTACTTAACTATTTTCTTATTAAAAACCCCTTCCAACCCTGTCTTTTTAACTCTATTTTCTATTTCCTTTTTATCTATAGTATAAAACCCTAACTCTTTCATTCTATTAAAATAAACACTTCCTGCAAAAGTAAATTTCAATCTATCTGCATTTTCTTCTTTTAATTCTTGGTTAGCATGGGATATAAAGTCTCCAATAGCTATACTAGTTGGTAATTGTAATAAATACATACCTATTGCATTTCTAGCTGCATTATGCCCTGCCAAAGATCCAGTACATATAGCTTCTGTATGCCCTACAAAGAATCCACTTTTTTCTCCACCTACAAATAAGTTTTCAAGTCCTGTTACTCTCATATAATTGTCTCTTGGTGCAACTGAAAAATATCTTACAGAGTTTCCTTTTCCACCAGAGTATGGATCTACTATTATTGCTCCTTCAAATCCTGGTATTTTTCTCAATTTTTCAAGTGGATAAAATGGAGCCATTAGTTTTGCATGACCTGTATCTATAAGAATTAAATTTTTAGCAAACTCTGGTAGAGAATACTGCTGACATACTTTTATATCAAGTTTTTCCGTATTTACAAGTTCTTCTGGTAAAGGTATTACAGCACATCCTTTTTCATTTAAATCTTTTTGAATCTCTTCACTTAAGCTCTCTTTTAACAATTTCATAGAACCGCTAAAAGCTCCAAGCTCACCAGTATTTCTTCTACCATACATATCTTCTATTCCACACTTACTAGTTATGCTAACTCTTCCTCCAAACGAAGGACATCTTAAAACACACATAGCACATCCATTACCATACTTACTACAATTACCCATAGGCCCTGAAGTTCCTGTTGTTTCTACAAATGAATCTCCACTTATAATCTCTCCATCTTCTAAAACAACTGCTTTTATTTTCTTCCCCTCTAATTTGACATCTATAACTCTAGAAAAGAATTTTACTTCTATTCCCATACTTAAAATCTTTTCTCTTACAGGTTTTTCTATTTCTGTAACATTATATATAGTTGAATGTTTGTGTCCTGGAAAATCCATGTCTTTATGTGTAGAGTACTTATCTGTTAGTTCAAATAATTCACTTGCTCCTAAAGCTATAGCTTCTTCTGTTGCAGTATATCTTCCGTTGTTTCTCATTATTCCTCCAACATTGCCAAGCCCTAATAAAAGATCTGTTCTCTCTAATATAACAACTTCTGCTCCTGCTTTTTTTGCAGATATTGCAGCTGCACAACCAGCCCATCCGCCTCCTATAACTACTACTTTTGCCAATTTAAATTCCCCCTTAAACTTAAAGCAACTTTATTTTAAATTCTTTAGATAATCTCTTCCATTAATTTGAGCTTTACAAGATTTTGTTCTTTTCCCATTAATCACAACCGTACATCCTCCACATATTCCTTCTCCGCATACAATTAAATTATTATTTGCTATAGAAAATCTAATATTTTCATCAATACTATCTACTAACTTCATAATTTCTTTATTAAAAGAATTAAACCCACCACTATATACAAGTTCTACATTGTTTCGTCTTATATAATCTTTAATCAAATCTTCATCTTCTTTTATGTTTATAAAGTGTATATTTACATTTAATTCTTTTATTTTATCTATAACTTCATCTAAAATAGTTCTTCTAGTATCTACAAATACTTCTACGTGATTGTTATTTTTCAAAATATACTTTATTATTTTAGGTGCATTTACTTGAGATAAACCACTTAATATTACTGCTACATTGCTATTTGTAGTAAGTTTGAATTCTTTAAGCCCTAATACACCATTTAAATATGGTCCCCTTACCCATACTTTATCAAAGCTTAATAAAGATTTAGTTTTGTGCCCTACTTCTTTTATTATTACTTTTAAAATTTCATTTTCTATATCTATATCCATAACTGATATAGGTACGTTATATCTTGAGTCAATTTGGTCTTTACTTCTTAATAATATATATGAACCAGGATTTAATAGTTCTTCTAATAATATTTTAGGAGTCTTTATCTCTAGTAAATATATATCTTCTTTTAATTCTTTTTTGCTTACAATATCACATAGTACATCTCGCTTTTCATTACATGCTACATTTCTATTGTGCTGCAATTCATTGTATACACATACGCCCTGCCAAATACAATCACAAGTTTGACTACCTTGGATTAAGCTACACTGAATACAATCCCCAGAATATGCTAAATGGCACGGACAATATTTACTCCCACAATCAGCACATGGTTGTATGCTTATTCTTTTCAAAAGACCACTTCCTTTAGATGATTTTTAAGATGCCTAATTTAAACTGCTATAGTATTAATTTATTATCTAAATTTTATTTTGTTACTTAAATATTTATATAAATTTCAAAAACTATATATCATAACCATTACTTTTGAATATAATGTATAAAAGGACATGATTACATATTTAAACTTGCTTATAAATAGTTAGGGGGGAGTTTATTGAATTTTAATTTTGTTTTTTCTAATCAACATTTAACAATTCTACTTTTTGTAGCTATATTCTTATTCTTATTGCCTAAGCTAACTAAAAATTTACTTCCATACAGCTATTTAGTAGAAAAAATTATATGCCTATCATTTATATTCATCATTACATTAGAACAAATTTGCTTAGTTTCTTTAGGCAGTTATAATGTTTTATATACACTACCAATAAGTATAACAAGTATAACAATATATATATGTATTGCCATTTTACTTTTTAAAAAATACCATTTGTTCAATGTGTTTTTTTCATGGAGTATAGTTTGTTCTATAGGTGATTTAATATTTTTTAAAGATTTATATTTTGAATTTCCACACATTCTTTATTTCTTTTATATATCATCTAGATTACTACTTTTATATTCTTTAGTTTATTTAATTGGAGTTAGAAAATTTTATGTGAATTCTAAATGTATAATTGACAACATAAAAGCATGTTCTTTATTTTTCTTATTTACTTTTTCATTAAACACTTTTACTAGTGCTCATTATGATTACAGCTTTTCAAATGATAATTTATACAGTATGTTCTTATTCACCTTAGCAACATCTTTAATTTATATACCTACTTTAATTAAAGATAATAATAGCCTTGATTTTAAGTTTAAACGAAAAAATAAGTTATAAGAGTATCTAAATACTCTTATAA
>NZ_JAKEDR010000198.1 GCF_023653455.1 Paraclostridium ghonii | reverse complement strand
AAGGTAAATGGTACTATTATGAAAAGGATGTAACAGTAAAAGGTTGGAAATACATAGAGGGATCTTCGTATTACTTTGATGAAAGTGGAGTAATGTTAAAAGGCTGGCAAGAAATAGGGGAAAAGACGTATTGTTTTAATGAAAACGGGACACTGATAAGAGGCTGGAAAGTAATAGAAGGAAAGCTACATTACTTTGATCAAAGTGGAGTAAAGGTAAAAGAGTGGGAACAAATAGAAGGATGGAAAGAGCTAAATGGAAAGTTATATTACTTTAAAGGAAATGGAGTAATGTTAACAGGTTGGAATACAATAGAAGGAAGAGAGTGTTACTTTGATAAAAATGGAGCAATGGAAAAAGGATGGAGACAGATAGAAGGTAAATGGTACTATTATGAAAATGATGTAGTTATAAAAGGATGGAAACAAGTAGGGGGATCTACATATTACTTTGATGAAAGTGGAGTAATGTTAAAAGGCTGGAACATAATAGGAGGAAAGCTACATTACTTTAATGAAAAGGGAGAGATGTTAAAAGGGTGGAAAGAAATAGAGGGAAGACAATGCTACTTTGATGAAAATGGAGCAATGACAAGCGGATGGAGACAGATAGAAGGTAAATGGTACTATTATGAAAAAGATGTAATGCTAAAAGGATGGAAACAAATAGGGGAATCTACATATTACTTTGATGAAAGTGGAGTAATGCAAAAAGGATGGCAACAAATAGAAGGAAAGCTATATTACTTTGATGAAAAGGGAGAGATGTTAAAAGGCTGGAAAGAAATAGAAGGAAGACAATGTTACTTTGATGAAAATGGAGCAATGACAATGGGATGGAGACAGATAGAAGGTAAATGGTACTATTATGAAAAGGATGTAATGATAAAAGGATGGAAAGAAATAGAGGGGTCTTCGTATTACTTTGATGAAAGTGGAGTAATGCTAAAAGGATGGAACATAATAGAAAGAAAGCTATATTACTTTGATGAAAAGGGAGTAAAGGTAAAAGAGTGGGAACAAATAGAAGGATGGAAAGAGCTAGATGGAAAGCTGTATTACTTTAATGAGAATGAAGAAATGTTAAAAGGCTGGAATGTAATAGAAGGAAGAGACTGTTACTTTGATGAAAATGGAGCACTGACAAACGGATGGAGACTGATAGAAGGTAAATGGTACTATTATGAAAAGGATGTAATGCAAAAAGGATGGAAAGAAATATCGGGATCTATATATTACTTTGATGAAAGTGGAGTAATGCAAAAAGGATGGCAACAGATAGAGGAAAAGACGTATTACTTTAATGGAAAGGGAGTAATGATAAAAGGCTGGAACGCAATAGAAGGAAAGCTGCATTACTTTGATGAAAAGGGAGTAAAGATAAAAGAATGGGAACAAATAGAAGGATGGAAAGAGCTAGATGGAAAGCTGTATTACTTTTATGCAAATGGGCAAATGGAAAGATACAGTGAGGTAATAGAAGGAAGGATCTGTTACTTTGATAAAAATGGAGCACTGATAAAAGGATGGAGACAGATAGAAGGTAAATGGTACTATTATGAAAATAATGTAGTTATAAAAGGGTGGAAACAAATATCGGGATCTACATATTACTTTGATGAAAGTGGAGTAATGTTAACTAATACAGATATTGATGGAAATCATATAGGTAGTAATGGTATTTCAAATAGATAGTATAGATTATATATAATAATATAATCGAGGCTGTAAAGTAAAATGTGTATTCTCTAGAATAAATTCAATTTTAAAAATAATGATTTCAAGGGGTTATGGCTATACGTCATAATCCTTTACTTATATTTTTCCCTTTTTTACAAAAAACAATATCCATATAAGGGAATTTATACCTTTTTAAGAAATTAGTATATAGATGATGTAAGTCTTTCTTCAAAGTAAATACTTAAGTGTGCTAATATTTGACTCAAGTTTCTAATCTTTTTAGTCCATTTATTAGCTATATCTATCGTAGATGAGTATAAAGATTTATAAAGCGAAGTATATGATGGGAATACTACTTTAGATTTGGTTACCTTTCTTAACTGTCTATTATAACTTTCCATTGCATTTGTAGTTGCAATACTAACAATCGAGGTCATGCAAAACTAATGGCTCCATTTTACCTACTTGAAAAATTGAGAAAAATACCAGGATTTGAAGGAGCAATAATAGTAGATCCGTACTCTGGGGGAAAAGGAAATTCTGTAAGATATTTTTCAGTTGCACCAAGAGATAATTATATGAGAGTAACAGGGCTTGAAAACTTATTTGTAGGTGGAGAAAAAAGTGGATTCTTTGTAGGTCACACAGAAGCTATATGTACTGGATCTTTAGCAGGACATAATGCAGCTAGAAATGCAATAGGGATGTATTTATTACAATTACCAACTAGTATAGCTATTGGAGACTTTATATCCCATGCTAACCAAGAATTAAAAGAGGAAAATGCAGATAGATTGAAATTTACTTTTGCAGGAAGTATTTATTTTAATAGAATGAAAGAATTAGGATTTTATACTATAGATAAAAAGGAAATAGAAAATAGAGTTAAAAGACAGGGTTGGAAGGGGTTTTTAATAAGAAAATATTGCCCTTAAAAAAGAAGATAGCTTTTGCTATATTCTTTTTTAAGGGCAATATTTAAATACTAAAAGTTACTTCTACATAAATCTATGTCTCTAAAAGAAAATTGTTTGGACAATTCCCCCTATTGAGAGATTTTTCAGTAATATTAAATCTGAACTTTTATATTTAGCTGATACTAAAAATTCTAATGAAATTACTAAGCTTATAGATGACTATATTTATTTTTATAATAATTAGCGTATACAAATAAAAAGCGGTATGTATCCGGTTGAATACCTAATACATGCCGCATAAAGTACTTTTTTATAAGTTTTTAAAACGATCTAAACAAAATATTAAGTTATTTTGTAAACGAATATCATCAGGAGCATATGATAAAGCTTTTTGAGCAAACTCAATGGCTTTATCGCCTAATCCCAAATGATAACAACTAAGACCCGCAAAATCATCAAACAAATATCCCCAACATTCTGGCTCATCTAAATATGAGCCTGTAGGATGAGGTATACGTAAAGCTGACTCACACACCCAATAAAGTAAAGTCCAATCATGTAATTCATATGCTAATTTCGCCAAAGCAAGATAGGGTTCTCTAGTATGAGGAGATTCTGCAATAGCACGTAACAACCAACTTTTAGCAGATGACGTATCACCAAGAGATTGATATGAATTGGCTATATAACGCATAGATGCAGCTCTTTCATCACCCCATAAAGCTGTAGATAGAGATAGGTGGTGTTTAAGGGTTTCTATACATTCATTATATTTTTTATGATACATATATTCACGACCTAAGTAGTGAATATTACGGTCGTAGTCAGGATAAAGTTTTGCAGAAAGTTCTAAAAGAGGTAAGTATTGAGTACGAGATTTAGTGTGGTCTTGAAGATGGCGAACTTTTAAACCGTATATGTCGGTCATTATAAAAGGATCTGATCCAGAATAATCGAGTACTTCATGTACGGGGTAAATCCACTTAAATCCTTTGCGAGCATGAATTTTTACTGCTATAGATGTTTTTAATGGATTACCGTTTGAATCAGAAGACCATACAAAAGTATATCGTGCTTGTTGAGTATTAGGCCTCCAATTAGACTCTAAAACTTCTCTCCATCCAGGTTCTAATATCTCATCTAAATCTGTACAAATGCATATATCCACATCTTCAGGAATTAAATCAATACATTGATTGCGAGCCTCATCAAAACGCCAAGGTGAAATATTAATATATTTAGTGGTTATACCTAATGACTTAAATTTATCAACAGTATTATCTGTAGATCCAGTGTCACACACCACTATATAATCAGCATCACTCATAGAATTTACCCAACGCTCTACAAACTTTTCTTCATTTTTACAAATAGCATAAACACAAATTTTATACTTATTCATTCATTGAAAACCTCCTTAAATATTAAATCTTATATATTATATGTTAGTAGTCAACTTATTCATTATATTAAAAAAATTATTGGTTATATAAAGTAGTACTAAAATAAATTTGCAAAAAATTAATTATAAACTCTATGGTCCACTTTAAAAAGGAGTGAACTCTTTATTCTATATTGATCTCTTACAGTGTATGTATAAATTATATGTTTGTGATTATTTTAAAAAATAATCTAAATAAAATATAATGTTATTTTACAAATGAACATTATTAGAAATTAAGTAAAATACACTAGATACAGTTTTTATGAAAATGGAAATTTGGAATATTAAATACATTTATCACTTATATCTAATTAATTATAACCATCATTAACAGCAGAATTAGGCGCGGCTGTTAATGATGGTTATAATAGATTGACAATAATTAAAATTTTTATTGGGTTTTGATAATTAATATAGATTCAAAGCTAAAATAGATGTGAATACGTTGAAAATTTATATACTATATGTAAAAAGCTAATCTGCGAGTTATATTAAAAAATATAAAATTTAATACCATGATATGTCACCAACACAGAGAATAGTTCATATTTTATTATAGAAGATGTTAAACTAATTTATATTTCAAACGATATAGACTCATTTAATTTAATGAATAATGAATTCTTATTTTAAAATAAGTAATTTAATCATGTCACCTATAAAACAATTAGAATTATAAAAATAAAATAATGTCGACTTCTACAAATAGTTATATGATTTATACCATTAGAAAATATTTAAACTTAAAGTTAGTAAAACAAATAAAAAATATATTTAAAATGGAGGAAACTATAATATGAATTGTAATGGTAGATGTACAGGTATTTATAACTGTATGTGCGATCATTGTGCATTTAAACATATGTGCAATCACTGTTCTTGTCCATGGACAATAGGATACACTGGACCTACAGGACCACAAGGCCCTCCTGGTCAACAAGGACCGCAAGGACCAACAGGATATACAGGACCACAAGGTCCAGCTGGTGGACCAACAGGGTATACAGGACCAACAGGATATACAGGAGCGCAAGGGCCAACAGGGTATACAGGTTACACAGGATATACGGGAGCCCAAGGACCTACTGGAGCTACTGGGGTAGGATTAGGGTCAACTATACCATTTGATCCAAATCAATCTTCAAGTTATACTCAAGGGCAGGTAGTAACTTATAATGGAAGTGTATATATTGTTAATAAGAATAATCCAAGTGGTACTCCAGGAACTTCACCAGACTATACTTTATTAGCTGCAGGAGGAGCAACGGGACCAACAGGATATACAGGGTATACAGGATATACAGGAGCCCAAGGATTAATAGGGCCAACAGGATACACAGGTTATACAGGATACACGGGAGATACAGGAATACAAGGACTGATAGGACCAACAGGATACACAGGG
>NZ_JAKEDR010000197.1 GCF_023653455.1 Paraclostridium ghonii | reverse complement strand
ATATTATTATAAATTACTCAAATAATACAGCAAAACACTCATATGGTTTTAAAATCATAGATTTGTCTAGTTTTTGTTTGGAGTAATTTGTAATTAATATTTTCCCTTCAAATGATTTAATATATTCACTTATATCAACTTCGGTTTTTTCTCCAAAAAAGTTACATAAAACTAATAGTTTTTGTCCTTCATACTCTCTAATATAACCTAATACATTTTTATGTTCTTTTAATATAGGTTTTATTGTTCCATGAGATATTATATCGTATTCTTTTCTTAAGTTTATTAACTTTTTATAGTAATTATAAATAGATTCTTCATTTTCAACAGCATCTTTAGCATTTATAGTTTTATAGTTACTAGCCATATTTATCCATGAAGTTCCTTTTGTAAATCCACCATTTTCATTCCACTGAATAGGCGTTCTAGAGTTATCTCTTGACTTAGATTTTAATATATCTAAGACTTCATCTTCTCTATATCCTTTTTTTATTAAATTATTATATGCGTTGATACTTTCAACATCTTTATATCCACTTATATTATCAAATTTAGGATTTGTCATACCTATTTCTTCGCCTTGATATACATAAGGTGTCCCTCTCATCAAATGTATAGCAGTCCCTAACATCTTCGCAGATTCTATTGGATAGTTTTTATCATCTCCAAATCTAGATAATACACGTGGTTGGTCATGGTTGCACCAAAATGTAGCATTCCATCCATTTCCATCTTGCATTTTAACTTGCCAATCAAATAATATATCTTTTAATTTCTCAAAATCAAATTCACCTAATGCCCATTTTTCCCCATTTGGATAGTCTACTTTTAAATGGTGAAAGTTAAATGTCATATCTAGTTCCATATTTTCAGGTTTAGTATAATTTATACAATGATTTATAGTAGTTGATGACATTTCCCCAACTGTCATAGAATTTTCATAAAGTGAAAATACATTTTTATTTATATTTTTTAAATACTCATGTATTCTTGGCCCATCTGTATAAAATCTACGACCATCATGATTTGGACTTTCTAAAGTATCATTTGGGAAATCTTGATTCTTAGATAATAAATTTATAACATCTAGTCTAAATCCATCTACACCTTTATTCATCCAGTAATTCATCATTTTATATATTTCTTCTCTTAACTTTGGATTTTCCCAGTTTAAATCAGCTTGACTTACATCAAATAAGTGTAGATAGTACTTATCTAAATTTTTTACATATTGCCATGCACTTCCACCAAATTTAGATTTCCAATTATTTGGTAGTTTACCATCTTCAGTTTTCTTCCATATATAAAAATCATGATAAGGATTATCTTCTCCCTTTTGTGCTTCTTTAAACCACATATGTTCTGTAGATGTATGATTTATAACCATATCCATTATAAGCTTCATATCTCTATTGTGAACTTGACTTAACAATTCCTCAAAGTCATCCATACTTCCAAATATAGGATCTATATTGTAATAATCAGATATATCGTATCCATTATCTTTTTGAGGAGATACATATATTGGAGTTAACCAAATAACATCTATTCCTAGATTTTTAATATAGTCTAACTTTTCTATTATTCCTTTTATATCACCTATTCCATCATTGTTGCTATCTTTAAAACTTTTAGGATATATCTGATATACACTAGATTTTTTAAACCAATCTTTATTTTTCATAAAACTTTCACCTCTTTGTAACTTTAACTGTAAACTCTCACTTTACAATGTCTTAAATTTATTTTCTATATTATTTTTAGTAAATTATTAATGTAAATTTTTATTAATATCTTTTTTATATTTATTGCTTTCTATATTTATGGAAAACCATAGTTAAAACGAATGGTACTATTATAGCAACTATCATTGCTAATATATAGTTAACCCAATACTGTGGTTGTATTGCTAAAAACGCTGGAAGTCCTCCTATTCCTATTGAATTGGCTAAAACTCCTGTAGATATAGATACAGTTGCTGCTGTTGCTGAACCTATTAATGCTGCATAAAAAGCATACTTATACTTTAAATTTACACCAAACATTGCAGGCTCTGTTACTCCTAGATATGCAGATATTCCTGCTGATAATGACATAGATTTCATTTTTGCATCATGTTTATAAAGTATAAACATTGCCATTGCAGCTGATCCTTGAGCTATATTGCTTAGTGCAATTAAAGGCCATATCATAGTTCCTCCAGTTGAAATTAACTGTAAGTCTACAGCTAAGAAAGTATGATGTAATCCCGTTACAACTAGTGGTGCATATAACACTCCAAATATTATAGCTCCTATTAGTTTAAATGGTCCTGTTAATAATTGATTGAAAAACATCGCTATCCCATCGCCTAATGTACGAGATATTGGTCCTATTATTGTATAAGAAAGCAATACAGTTACTGTTAATACTACAAAAGGAATTATTATCATTTTTAAAGTGTCAGGTATGTACTTACGAAGGTTCGTTTCTAACTTAGCTAAAAATATACCTGATAACATAGCTGGTATTACTTGTGCTTGATATCCTACTTTTTGTATTGTAAATATTCCAAAATCCCAAAATGGAACAGTTCCATTAGCTGCCGCTTCTGCGTATCCATACGCATTTAATAGCTGAGGTGATACTAATGTTATACCTAATATAATTCCTAAAACTTCAGATCCCCCAAACTTTTTAACTGTTGACCAGGTAATAGCAACAGGAAGGAAGTGGAATATAGCTTCACATATTACCCATAAAAAACTGTTTACTTCATTTAATACAGGATACAATTGGGTTAATGTTTCTTTACCATTCCCAAATATAGCTAAATCACCTATTATATTCCTAAATCCTAGCATTAATCCACCTGTTATTATAGCAGGTAGTATAGGTACAAATATTTCTGCAAATCCAGATATAACTCTTTCCATAAAACTCATATTTTGTTTTGCTGCACTTTTAACTTCTTCTTTAGTGGCAGCCTTTATATTACTCGCTTGAATTATTTCCTCGTATACATCTTTTACTCCTGAACCAATTACAACCTGAAATTGGCCAGCATTTGTAAATACTCCTTTAACTATTGATAACTTTTCAAGACTTTTCTTGTCAGCCTTAGATTCATCTTTTAAAACAAACCTTAGCCTAGTTACACAATGAGATAAACTTGCAATATTTTCTTCACATCCAACTAATTTTATAATGTCTAAAGCTTCTTTTTCATATTTACCCATGTCTTTACCTCCATATCAGCATATTAGAAACGTTTTCTTTAGATTCATTTTAACTTGTTTAAACAAGCTTGTCAACAACTTGTTTAAACAAGTTATTTTTTTTTTGCTGACTACACTTATTTTAATTGATATAATAAAGGTAATGTTTTATTTTTTTATAGAAAGGGTGTTTATATTCATGGTTGTAAATAAATATTTAAATATATATAATTACTTAAAGGATAAAATAGAATCTAATGAGTTTGAAGATGGGAAAAAACTTCCTTCTGAAAATGAATTATCTTCTTTATTTAATGTAAGCAGAAATACCGTTAGAAGATCTTTAGATATGTTAGCTTCAGATGGGTTAGTTACAAGCGTACACGGTAAAGGGGTGTTTGTTTTAGAAAAACAACCTCTTAACTTTTTAGTAGGAGGCCTACAAAGTTTTAAGGAAGTCTCAGAGTGTAATAATTTAAGTTATCACACATCTATCCCGCTATTTGATAATATTTTAATTGATGAGGATTTATCTAAGAAAAGTAATTTTTTGGTTAATTCAAATGCAATAAAAATATTTAGGGTTAGAAATATAGATAATGAAAATGTTATATTAGATATTAACTATTTTAATTCAAATATTGTAAAGGGAATTACCAAAGATATAGCTTATGGATCTATTTATGATTTTATTGAAAATGAACTTAATTTAAAGATAAGTGGTGCTCAGAAAGTTATTTCTGTTGAACCTGCTTGTGATATAGATAAAAAATATCTTGATTTAAATGACTCTGACTTAGTTGCTGTTATTAGTAACTATGTATACTTAGATGATGGAACCTTATTTGAATACACTCAGTCTAGACATAGACCTGATAGATTTAAATTTAATACTTTTGCTCGACGTTTTCATAAATAAATAGATTAAATCTATTGTTATAAAAAGCACTAAATTTGCTTATCACCTAAGTGAAATAGTAGTGCATAAAAGTTCCGAACATTTCAGTATTTTTCTAGCCTGTTGTAAAAAACTTTTATACACTACTATTAATTCTCTTTTTACTAAAATTACTTACTATCTAAAATTTAGATTATATTTATTTGCTTTGCTGTTCATATTGGGCTACCCATCTACTGAACATATTCATCCCCTTGTGAATAATAACTAAATTAACAATCATGATTATAAATGCTAAAATAGAATACAAGACAACAGCATCCAACTGAAACAATTTCACTATATTCTTAATAATATAAATACATATAGGCAAACAAATAACACTTGTAATAATAGCAGGCACATATTTTTTTACTATCAATGCTTGAAAACAATGTATTATTAAATGCAAAGTAAATGCAATAAACAGTCCTACCCATAAAATATACCAATTCGTTACATAAGAAACAACTGTAATTATACTAATCAAAATAAATTCTTCTGCTACGCCAAATGCGAAAGATGATGTTGTAATATTATCAAAATGAGGTAATAATCTTTTTGATAATTTAGGAAATCTCTCACATAAATATCCCCTATTCTTAGTTATCCATGATTGCATGAAAATTATTTCTTCAAAATCGTGAAAAATAAAAAGTATAGGAAACATCCATACCATTACATCTATATCATTCATCTTACCCCCCTTAAAATTCTATTATAACCAAACAAATACTAGATCCCTTTCCTTGAAACTGGTGGTTTAAATATCTGTAACTATTTAAATCTATACATATAGTTACTAATATATTTCATGTTTAAATTTCACTTATATCTAGTCCAATAGTTTCATCTACTTCTTTTACTTTTGTTGAAAATGCATTTGTGGTTTTCTATAAGTATTTGTGTATCTTCTATATCTTTTGATACTTGTCTTTCTCTACACTCTAACTCTCTTAATATTTCACCTTTACTGTGATAATAATGTTCTATAACCTAAGAACTGTGATACTATTAAATGCCCATCATCATCTGGAAGTCTATACTAATACCCTGCTATTCTTTGAGCATATGGAGTTCTATTTCTTTCTCCAAGCTTCAACGTGCCTTCTACTTTAGTAATTGAACTAACTTCATTTGATTTATATTTATATTCTTCTACTGTCAAGTTATATGTATTAATTGGGTACTCTCTACATATATATTCTACTTCAATTATCTTTTCATAACTTCCATTAGATAGTTCTATATAATCATTTTATTTTATCTCTATTGCTGGAGTCTACCACTTATATTTTATAATAAATAAGTATCTTGTTATACCTTCTATTATACCTTTTTCTATCTTTATTAATTTTTAAAAACAATAAGGAGTGAGAGTAGCTTTCTATTAATATTGATTAGCCTCGATATTTAATATTAAATATTTATATAC
>NZ_JAKEDR010000196.1 GCF_023653455.1 Paraclostridium ghonii | reverse complement strand
ATAATAGACTATATATGTAAACAAAAAAATATAAAAGGTAAAGTTCACATAAAAATAGATACAGGGTTTAACAGATTGGGATTTAAATTAAATGAAAACACTATTGAAGATATAAAAAATATTATTAACCTAAAAAACATATATATAGAAGGAATTTTTACTCATTTAGCACTTAAAGACAAAATATGTGACTATGAACAATTTGAAAAATTTAAAAAAATACTAGGTAAAATATCTAGTTATAAAGATATACCTATAAAACATATATGCGATAGTATAGGGATGGTAGCATACAAAGATTTTCATTTAGATATGGTTAGGGTAGGATCAAGTATATATGGCTATAATAGCCGTAAGTCAAGTTTAAATTTATGTGAGGCCATGACATTTAAATCAAAAATAATACAAGTAAAAAGAGTATTGAAAGGAGAAGGAATAAGTTACGATTATTCATATATAGCGTATAAAGATATGAATATAGGAATTATACCATGTGGATATGCAGATGGTATACCAAGGTGTTTATCAAATAAAGGCTATGTTTATATAAACAATAAAAAATGTAATATAATAGGTAAAATATGTATGGATCAAATGATTATAGATATAAGTAATATAAGTGAAAAAGATTATGATAAAGAGGTAATTTTTTATGGAAAAAATGGACCAAGTCTTTTAGAGGTTGCTAATTTATGTGGTACAAATAGAAATGAGATACTTACATTACCATCAAGAAGAGTAGATAGAATATATTTAAAAAATAATAAAGTATTAAAAAAAATAAATTATATATTGGGGGAAAATTAAATATGAAATTTCCAAAAAATTTAAAAAAAGGTGACACAATAGGTATAATAGCTCCAGCAAGTCCATATAAACCAAAAAGTAAAGATTCTCTAAATTATGAACTTTATAAAATAAGAGAAAAAATAGAAAGCTTTGGTTATAAAGTTAAAATGGGAGATACATGTTACTTAAGTTACAAGGGGTATCTAGCAGGAGATGATGATAAAAGAGTGAAAGATATAGAAGATATGTTTAAGGATAAAGATATAGATGGAATATTATGTCTTAGAGGTGGATATGGAACTCCTAGAATACTTGATAAAATAAATTATGATATTATAAAAGAAAATCCAAAAGTATTTATAGGATATTCTGATATAACTGCACTTCATATAGCATTTAATCAAAATTGTGATTTAGTAACATATCATGGTATAATGGCTTCAACATCTCCAAATTGGCATGAGTTTACTTATAATTCTTTTAAAAATATGATTGATATGAAAGAAAGTTTAACTATTGAAAATCCACTAGAAGAGGAACTTTATACACTTGTAGATGGGATTGCAGAGGGTATAATAACAGGTGGGAATTTATCATTAATAACAAGTACTATGGGAACTAAATATGAAATTGATACTAAAGGTAAAATTTTATTTATAGAAGAGATAGGAGAACCAACATATAAAGTAGATAGGATGTTAAAACAATTAGAGTTAGGTGGAAAGTTTGAAGATTGTATAGGAATTATATTTGGGGATTTTAAAGACTGCAACAAAGAAGATGATGATGACTATGAGTTATATGACTTAGTACTAGATACAATTAAAGATTATAATAAACCATGCGTATATAATTTACAATCAGGGCATTGTAACCCTATGATAAGTATTCCATTAGGCGTAAATTGTAAATTGGACGCAACGAATAAAAGTATAATTTTAAATAGTTAAAAAAAAGCATTTACATAAATTTTTATGTAAATGCTTTTTTATATTAAACAGGTTACTATCTAACATAAAAGATATATGATAAAATTATGTATAGACAAAAGAGACTTAAAAGAGGTGATTATATGTTTAACGTTGCAATAATAACTTTAAGTGACAAAGGTTCTATGGGCAAAAGAGATGATATAACAGGAAAAAAACTTACTGACTTTATAAATGATAAAGAAAATTATGAAGTCAAATACTACACTATGATTCCTGATGATAAAGATAAGTTAAAAAAAGAAATTATAAATCTTTGTAATTCAGACATAGATTTAATTTTAACTAATGGTGGAACTGGATTTTCAAAAAGAGATATAACACCAGAGGCAACAAAAGAAGTTATTGAAAGAGAGATACCGGGAATTAGTGAATATATAAGAATGAAATCGTGTGAAATAACCAAAAGAGCAATGCTTAGTAGAGGTATAAGTGGGATAAGACAAAACACAGTTATAATAAACTTACCTGGAAGTCCTAAAGGAGCCATAGAAAGTATAGAGTTTGTAATAGATACTATAGGTCATGGAATAGATATATTAAAAGGTGAAGCAGTGGAGTGTGCAAATGATAGACAAGTATAATAGAGAGATAGACTACTTAAGGATTTCTTTAACTGATAAATGTAATTTAAACTGTGTTTACTGTATGCCTAAGAAGGTAGATTCTAATGATCATATAAATGATGTATTAACTTTTGAAGATTACAAATTTATAGTTAAAGGATTTTCAAAGATAGGAATAAAAAAAGTAAGATTTACAGGTGGAGAACCACTTATATACGATAAATTAGAAAATCTTATAAAGTATACAAAAGAAAGTTGCAATATTGACGATATATGTATAACAACAAATGCTATAGGCCTTTATGAAAAAATAGAAAAATTAAAAGAAAATGGATTAAAAAAAGTTAATATAAGTATAGACTCATTAGATGAAGATAAATACAAGAAAATAACTAGAGGCGGAAATTTAAAAGAAGTATTAAAAGCAGTTGATAAGTGTATAGATATAGGTATAAAAGTAAAAATAAATTGCGTATTAATAAAAGGATTAAATGATGATGAACTTAATGATTTTATAAACTTAACAATACATAAAAACGTAGATGTTAGATTTATAGAATTAATGCCACTAGGAGAAGGTTTGAAAATGTTTGAAAAGGGATATATAAACTTAAAGGAAGCTTTAAATAAAATAGAAAAATTAAAACCTGTAAACAATGAAGAAAAAAGTGTGGCATCTTATTATAAGATTGAAGGATCAAAAGGTAAAGTAGGAATAATTACACCTATGAGTTGTTCATTTTGCAGTGAATGCAATAGAATAAGAATGACATCTAATGGCAAAATAAAGCTATGTCTACATTCTAATGAAGAGTTAGATATTACTAAGTACTTAAACAATGAGGATAAGTTTTGTAGTGTAATACAAAATTATATATATGAAAAGCCAGAAAAGCATAATTTAATAGAAAGAAAAAAAAGCGATACACATAGAAATATGAACCAAATAGGTGGATAAAAATTATAAAATAAAGAATCTGTAAAATAGATTTTGAATTATTTGTAAAAATAGTTATAATGAAGTTAATTTTATATACTACTAAATAAAGGTCTTCTTTATTAGTACTCTCAAATTTACATGATTTGAGGAGTATTGATTAAGAAGACCTTTTATATTATACTAAGGGATTATAAATTATATGATTTGTGGATAAGTTATAATCCCAACTTATAAACTTGAGCAACGGACCGCATTTTCAAGGTCGTTGGCGACATAAAGTGGTAGATTTATATATAAACTTAAGAATTCGTAAGAATTAGGTAATGTTTATTTAAAGTTTATACTTTAATATTAAATTAAATATTATAAGACCTAGGTAGTTTACCAAAATAAAAAATTATTTGAATATAAGTATTATAATAATAATTATGTTAAATAGAGATTCAACGTTACACTAAAAGTATAAAAATGAGGATATGTTTATAGCAATTAATATTAAAATTATTAAAATTAATAATTAAGCATGAAAGGAGACTAATTAAATGATTAAAGCCGAAGTATATACAAATAATAAAATAAAAGATAACAAAAACATGACTAAGAAAAAGATTAAATATATATCTTTAGTTTTCATTATATTATCTATAATGTGTATAGTTTTTATAGATATGAAAGAAAATGGAGAAGATAATTTAAAAGGTGAGATAATAAAAAATCTACATCAAAAGTATGGAGAAAATCCTAAAATTGAACTAATTTTAAATAACATAGATTTATATCCAAAAGAGCTTTTAGAACTGGCCTCTACAAATGAAGAAGCAATAGATTTTGTTTCAGACTATATTTATAATAGCCAGGCTAGGAAGGAAAAAAACATTTCTATTGAAAAAGACTATAAAAAAGGAGAAATACCACTATTTATACAATGGGATAAAAGATGGGGATATAATAAATTTGGATCCAGTTTTATGGCTACAAATGGTTGTGGACCTACTTCTCTTTCGATGGTTGCAGTAGGACTTACTGGAAATACGAAAATTAATCCTAAGATGGTAGCAGACTTTAGTTATAAAAATGGATATTTAGATGATAGAGTTGGAACTAAGTGGAGTCTTATGACTAAGGGCGCACAACATTTTGGATTAAATGGAAAAGAACTTCCTTTAGATAAAGACGTTATTATATCTACTCTTAAAAAAGGACAACCTATTATAGTTAGCATGGGACCAGGTGAATTTACTACTAAAGGACATTTTATGGTATTAACTGGAGTTGATAATAACAAAATAATAGTAAATGACCCTAATAGTATTGAGAAAAGTTCTAAAACTTGGGATATAGATGTATTTATGAAAGAGGCTAAAAATTTATGGACTTTTACCGCTATATAAATTTATAATAAAATGTTATTATAAGTTCCTGTACTCACCTATATATAGTATAATATGGAAAATGATATAGACAATACATTAAAGTAAGGAGTGGTATAAAAGTGAGTAATTCAATTCTTATTGTGGATGATGAAAAAGAAATAAGAGACCTTATAGAAATATATCTTAAAAATGAAGGATATAAAGTTATAAAAGCAAGTAATGGTGAAGAAGCACTTGATATATTAGAAAAAGAAAAAATTAATCTCATAGTATTAGATATAATGATGCCTAAAATAGATGGATTAGAAGTATGTAAAAAAGTTAGAGAGAAGTTAAATATTCCAATACTTATGTTAAGTGCGAAATCTGAGGATATGGATAAAATACAGGGGATTATGACTGGAGCAGATGATTATTTAACTAAGCCATTTAATCCACTAGAGTTATCAGTTAGGGTAAAAGCTCTTTTAAGAAGAACGTATTATTTTAATAATAGTGATAATGAGACCTTTAATATTGGAACATTAGTTATAGATAAAATCAATCATGAAGTTAGAGTTGAAGATAAAGAGATACCCCTAACATCTAGAGAATTTGATATTTTATACTTATTAGCTAGCAACAGAGGGAAAGTATTTAGTACAGAGGAAATATTTAAAAAGGTGTGGAAAGAAACTTATTATCAATCTAATAATACAGTTATGGTTCATATGAGCAGAATTAGGGAGAAGTTAGAAAATTATATGGAAGGAAATAAAGTAATTCACACTGTGTGGGGAGTAGGGTATAAAATTGAAAAATAAATATTGATATTTATAAAGTAATAAAGGCTATTGGAATATTCCAATAGCCTTTTTCTATGTATTTCAAAAATGTTTAGTAAGTTGACTACGAAATTGTGTTAAGGCTTGATAGTAGAGGATTTTAACTATAATTAAATATATTTTATTATAACTTAAGAATACTTAAGA
>NZ_JAKEDR010000195.1 GCF_023653455.1 Paraclostridium ghonii | reverse complement strand
TAAAGCTTCGTTTGTAGTATTTATAAGTTGTATTAATATAGGATAATTGCTCTCGCCTTGTATTCCGTTGCCTGTTGTTATTCCTTTCCATATTTCATATTTAATTGCAGGAGATTGGGCAACACCATCTTCAGTACTATTAATTAATATTTCCAACTCATTTACACCTAATGCAAGGGCATTAGATGGAAATACTATATCTATTATTAATCCTTTACCATCAACAACCCTTCCTGCTTGGCTTATTTCTTTTGAATTGTTAGTCTTGAAAGTACAAACGACATCACAGTCTGTCAAGTCGTCTAAACCTCCTGTAATGACTTTGCATCTAAATGTATTATTTGTACTTAAATCACCTTGATTAAAATATACTATATCTTTATATAACCAAGGTTTTGTAAAGTCTATTGCAAACATATTGTCCCCCTTAAACTTCTATTATGGTTTTTATTTGCTCCGGATTTTTATTTTCATTATACTCTTGCATCATCCTGTACTGTGAGTTTGCTATAATTGCATATCCACTAGGTTTTTCTATTTGTTTTGCAACTACTTCATATGTAAATGCAAAATTGTCTACATTTGTTTCTATTTTAAAATAGTAGGGGTTTTTGTCTACTATCTTATAATCACCCCAACTCATTTTGGAAATATTTACATGATAGTCATTTTCTATGTTTTCAGCAAATATTTGTGGCAACTCTACAATTAGAGTTTTATTAGATATTATTTGCGTTTTTCTTTCTGTATGGCGTATCTCGCCATCTGTCATGCTTGTAGTTGCATAAGATTCGTTTATATCTTTAGTATTAGCTTTAAGAGCAAAACTTTGTGCTGATAAAGTTCTTGGGAGATTGACATTTTCTATCCTATGTCCGTGCATATTTAGATTAGTCCAAAAATTGCTATAAGCTTTATTTAATTGAGATTCATCCTCTACTATTTCAAGAGCCGTCTTACTATTATTTCCGTATCTAATCCCAAGTGTTAGGCAGTTATCACCCATTATGCAAAAGTTATTATTCGTTGAGTTATAAATCATATGAGGATAATTAGATCCACTATTAAAATACAAGGTAGATGAAAATTCTACTACATCTTTAAAATTGGCTTTAGTCTTAAAATATGTTTCTTTATTCATAAAATAAGTCCCAGCAGCAGGAAAACCATCGATGTAACCATGAGGTGTGATCATTATATTTGTATTAGACTTCCAGCTATTTTCATCGAAGGAATCACTTGTACCAATAGACACATAATCTCCACATCCATAAGTTGAAAGGGTTGCTCCATTCCAATCGGTGTCACCAAGAACGGATGACTTTATAAAACCTACCATCTCAGGATTCCTTCCGTATGTGTAAAAATTTAACCCTCCATCTTTAACCTTTAATGTTGTGGCACCTTTTGAACTTAAAAATTTTATAGATTCATGATTAAATACTGATTTACTACCATTGTCATGTACTATTTGCATTCCTTCGCCATCAATTAGTACGTTATTTGAATATATTTCGCCCGAGGGTTTCCAAGCTAATTCTTCATCTCCTTCATGCATATAAAGTTTTGAAGTTCTAAAATCTCCTGTTGTATTACGCTTGTAAACATAAAAGTCTATATAATCAATTGCTCCATGCACCCCAACTAGTGTATTAATAGTCCATTGATGCTTTGTCCATTGGTCATTACCAGCATAATCTCTAACATCGTAGTTGTGATAAGAGCTTTCGCCATTCCTATACTTTACATCGCAATACCAATGACACATTGGATAACCATTTCCTATAGTGTTATAAACATTAAAATAATGAGCATATCCACTAATTGAAAACTTAGCCATTTTAGGGTTTTTAGGGTATACTTTTTGATTTGCATAAACAGAATCATTAGTGCAATCTATAAGTCTTATAGCACTTGTAAAATCTGCGATACCCCCATACCAATCAGCAAATTCATACCAACATTTATTAATATTGCTAATATTCCATATTCTGCCGTATTCTGAAAACATTGAGTTTTCAAGTTCGTTTGCCTTTGCGGTATTACTAACTTTTATTAAAATTTGCTCGTTATTCACTTCAAATTTTGTATTAGTGACTATATCTTCTTCTTTGCCATCTACAAGCACTTTAAATTTAGTAGGCATCATAGTTATACGCCCAAAACTATCTATGTCCAATGTCCTTTTTCCGTTTCCATCTGTAACAGATAAATTTTTAGCATCTATCCAATGACCTTTTATAATACCTGCTTCCATGTAATCAGCCGTAATTGACTGTGCTACGGCTTTTCCAATTGCCATTTGAGAAAAATAGTTATTCATATCTTCAACTTTAGGAAGTTTTGCTTCTACTTGGTTAGAAAAAGGATTACGTCTTTGATGGCTATTCACAGCACATACTTTGAAATACCAAGTTTCAGAAGGTTTTGCATTAAATAAAAATGAACTAGATTGACCAGCGTGTATTAAATCAAATGAGTTAGGTTTAAAATCTTTTTGTTTACTAGCATATAATTCATAGTTGTAATAAAGTTTGTTTTCAAATGTCCAACTAAGTTCAACCGAACCCATACCATAAACTTTCGATTCTAGTGTAGGAGTATTAGGGAGAGTGTCTGGCATATTCTCAACTTTTCCATCTTGTCCCCTATCTCCCTTATCACCTTTTTCGCCATTTTTACCGTTAAGTCCATCCTTGCCGTCTTTTCCATCGCTAGAGGTTATTATATCCCCTAATGTTGTTCGAGGTTCTCCTAATTCCATGCTTTCATATCGCTCTTTTATGAAGTTATATTTATATCTAATTACTTTAGCTTTAGTGTCTGCATTAAACCTCTTATCAATTATCCTAACTGTATCACATAAACTTACTTTGTCTTGTAGTCCTTCATAACCTATGCATTTACTAAGAGGTATAAATTTTATAGTGTAGTTTGATTTTGGGATATCTCTTTTATTAATTAAAAACTCATCAACACATAGTTTATTAAGCTTTTCAACTGTAGGTATCTCGCCATCTTTGAGTTTATCTGAATAATCTCTTCTTCCTTCAATACTTATATATGGATGCGAAAAGTTATTTATGTAAGGACTATCTATCCAGTTACTTTTAACTATTACTTCTTTATTGTCTGCATTTGTATATTTAGCAAATCCACCAACTCTAGTCTCTAAATTCGTTAAATCTCTTTCAAGTACAAAGTCAGTTAAATTCTTCCCAAACTCAATAATAACATCATTGTCATGTCCTCTTTTATTAAGTACATGAATATTCGTTGCATCTCTAAGTATTTCAGCACCAGTACCGTAAGTATCTATTATACTTCCTTCTTTACCAGCTATAGCATTTAATATATTTACATTGTCTATATTATAATTTTGAGCGTTAATTATATCTGAATATCCTTTATAATTCCTTGAAAAGTGTGAGTTTCTAAATAAAGTATTTAAAGCATATTCACAGCTTGCATTTTCTAAATTTATATTTTCAACATGGTCATTAGCCAAATCAAAACTTTCATGTCTAGCCAATACTGTTATAATATTTTTCATAAGGCATTTAGTGTCATATATCCTAAATTTTTGTAAGCCTTGTTCATCATTTGGCTTAACCTCTATCATGTTTTCTTCAATTAGCTGGTCAGAAAGTGGATAATTGTTAGGATAATCAAAAGAAAGTTCAAATAGCCCATTTCTTTCTTCTTCTACGCAAGAATCTCCACCTATTATAATATCGTGCAGTTCTCCAAGTTTATTTAAACCACTCTTATCATATAATATAGGTATCACTTAACCACCTCCTTACAACTAAATTTAAAGCTAACATCAAATATACCTTCAATTCTTTCTTTCATATCAATTCCACCAATTACAATAGCCTCATATTCAGTTAAGTCGTTGCTAAACTTTAAAGGCTTATACTTAACTTCACCAACAAGCCACTCATTAAAACTTTTAGAAATCACTTTAGAATCAATTTCATTGCAAACAAGATAACCTTTTACCTCAATAATTTTATTTTTTCTTCGTCTATTATCAATTAATAGCTCATCATCTCTTCCCATAACTTCATAAAGTTCAAAATCTCTTTCAAAAGGCTTTAAATTATCAGCTTCATAAACAAAATTAAAAAAGGTGCTAGAGGTAGCACCGTATATAAAACTATCTAATTCAGTTATATCTTTATACCATCGCACAACTAAGCACCTCCTATAGCGTATTTTTCTCTTTTTATTTTATAAATCACTTGATTTACAACCATATCTGCAAATTCCTTAGGACTTTCTTTTGTTTTATTTTCAAATTTATCTATTTTAACTTCTACATTTATATTTTGTTCTAGCGGTTTACTATCTTTTTTATTCTTATTGTCAGCGTCTACAGTTAGATTTATAGCATTTGGTATTTGTGAGCTTACATAAGAAGCTACATCATTACTTTTTATCATATCATAAGCCTGTGCATACATATTAGTATTTGCAACATTAGTAAAGTTTTCTTGCATAGCCATAAATCCCATACCCCTAACAGGCATCGAACTAAAATCTTTAACCTTAGCAGTATTAGCCGCATTTTTAACACTAGAAATCTGATTTAAAGCAGCTTGAACACCATGAACTTTTATTTGAACATTACCAGTAATCGTTCCACTTAAAGCACTTTTAATCCTATTCCAATCAGCTATAACTTGAGTTGCCATCTTTGAAGTAGAGCGAGTAACACCATTAAATAAATCGCTAAAATGCTGCTTACCTTGACTTGCAAGTTTACTAAAACTTGTATTCATTCCATTATAAATATCGCTACCAGCTTGCTTCATAGCATGAACTGATTTTTGCATATTACTTTCAACATCTTTTGGAATTTTTCCACTTTCATCCATTACAACTTTAGAAGTGTTTTTCATTTCTTTGCTTACATTTTGAGTACCTTTTTTAGCATTATCACCCATACCTTTAGCCATTTTATCAGTGTTAGCTTTAGCTTTTTCAGCGGATTCTCCAGTTTCCTTATCGACGCTATTTTTTTGTTGTGACAATTCTCTAGTAGTTGTCATTGTTATGTTATCCCAAGCCTTTTTATTTATCTCATCTACTCCTTTAGTGTATCTGTCAAAAGCATCTTTAACGGTAGCACCTCCAGGTCCATCTATTAACGCAGCTAATACATCAAATCCGAGCTTACCAACATTTATAAGGTTATCTATTGTTAGATTCCATATACCTGCTATAAACTCACATACTCCACCTATTACAGTTCCAAAACCTCCAAACTTATCTTGCAACCATCCTAGCGCAGTTTCATTTTCTCCGATTTTAGCTATTACTCCAACTAAAGCAAATATTAATCCTCCTGTTAAAACGCTTCCTAGCGCACCAGCCGCTCCTCCTAAAGCTCCTAATGCTCCACTTGTTGTTGCAGCTGCACCTCCAGTAGTAGCTAATGCACCACCAGCTGTAGCGGCAGCACCACCAGCTGTAGCGGCAGCACCAGTTGTTAAGCCAAACATTCCAGCAACCTTCTCTAAAATACCACCTATGATTTCTCCAGCACGTCCTGTTATTCCAAACTTCTCTCCAAGATCTTTTACAATTTCGCCTATGATTTTCCCGGCGTCTCCTGTTGTTTTAAA
>NZ_JAKEDR010000194.1 GCF_023653455.1 Paraclostridium ghonii | reverse complement strand
CATAATATATTTATAATAGATTTGGAGTGAAATAAATGAATATACTTAATTTAAATACACATACACATTTAAATCAATTTAAAGATGATTTTTATAATAGTAATGAATGTTACTTGATACTATCAACCCCTTATGAACTAAATAAAATACAACATATTTTAGATATAGATGAAATAACATTTAAAGATTGCTTGAGCTTTGACGATAGTATAAGGCTAGACTTATTTGATAACTATGATTTCTTAAGTTTAAATATATTTGAGCTTATAAACAATAAAGCCGTTATAAGTGAGATAAATATTTATTTAGCAGATAACTATATACTTATTGTAAGCGATAAAGATACTTTCCTGTATAAGTATATTTTGAAAATGATGAAAGAAAGTTTTAAAGTTGATGACAATCCTGTTGTAGCGTTATTTAAAATAAATTATTTGATTTTTAAAGAAATAATAGTTAATAGCTTTGAAAGTTTAGAAAAACTAGAAGATATGATATTAGAACTAGAAGATAAAATGCTCGAGGGAGTTAAAGATAAATATTTTCATGAAATTAGTGATATTAGAAATTTAACAAGAACAGTAGTTAAGAACACAAGACCTTTACTTTATATAGGTGACAGGATTTTAAAAGAGAATATAAGATATTTAACATATTCAGATATAAAAAAACATAATCTTGAAAATTTACAAAGTATAGATTTTGGAATAGATAAATTATATAACTTTGCAATTTCAACTAGAGAGTTAGCAGATAAGCTATTAGATATATATTCTTCTCAAGTTACTGAAAAAACTAATAATTTAATAACTAAATTAACATTACTTACAGCGATCTCAGCTCCATTAACTATAATAACAGGAGTGTATGGTATGAACTTTACCTTTATGCCTTTTCTTGAGTGGCGTTTTGGATACTACTTTACAATAGGATTAATGTTTTTAGTAATGGGGGTAGGAATAATAATCTTTAAATCTAAAAAAATGCTTTAGTACTGTAATTAAGTTTACATAATTTTATTATATTAAACTTAATTGCTGTAATTTACACTATAAATAATACTTATTGATTTATTTAGATTTTAAAAGATATTGCTGTTAATTTGATATAAATATATAAATACATTAAAAACGACCCTTTAAAATGCAATTTAAAAGGTCGTTTTTTTGATGATTTATCCTAAATCAAATAAAGCTTCTGAAATTTTATCACTAGCTTCTTTATCCATTTCCTTAAGCACATGAGAATAGATATTTAGTGTTGTATTAATATTTGAATGGCCAACTCTTTCTGATATTACTCTTATAGGCACTTTTGAATTTATCAAAAGTGTAACATGAGAATGACGCAAATCATGGAACCTTATATGATCTAAGTTATGTTCTTTTAAAAATCTATTAAACTTTTTACTTATCACATCTTGTGCTATAGGGTTTTCATTTTTATCAAAAAATAATAAGTTGTTTTTATTTTTTATTTTACCTTGAAGCTTTAATTCGATTTGTTCTTTTTTAAAAGATTTTAGCTTGTTTAGAAGCTCAGTTGGAGCAGAAATAGTCCTTACAGAACTTTCTGTTTTAGGATCTTTTAGTATAACTTCCCCATTGTTTCTTACAGTTATCTTATCTACTGTAACAGAGTTATTATTAAAATCTATGTTATTCCATGTAAGCCCTAGAATTTCTGATATTCTCAATCCTAATCCACTAGCTATAAATATAGGCAATTCTAAAGAAGTTCCTGTACATTTTTGTAGTAGTTTTTGCATATTTTTTTTATCATATATATTATTTTTAAACTTTTTAACTTTAGGGACCTCTACATATTCTACTATGTTTTCTCTTACTAAATTTAATCTATAGGCTTTTTTTATAGATAGTTTTAAAATGTTTATATGTATTTTTAATGTCTGTGGACTTAAAATTCCAACTAAATCGTCTATGTAATTTTGAATATGTATTGGTTTTAGATCCTGTATTTTATACTTTCCTAGCATAGGAATTATATATTTATTGCATATTCTAAGATAATAATTATAAGTAGTTATTGATAAATTTATCTTGTACTTTTCTAAAAAATCTTTTAAAAATATATCAAATGTCATGCCGCTTGGGAGTAGTAATTCTTCATTATATATACTGTCTTTTATCTCTATTAACTTCTTTGATGCTTCTCTTTTTTTATCGTATGATCCCATATTTTTTTGAATCTTTTTATTAGTTTCAGGGTCTTTATATTCTAAATAAACTATGTAGTTTTTACTTCTTTTTCTTATAAATACAAAACTCATTTTTATCCTCCAATAAGATACGTTATAGTATATATTGTAACATAAAAACAAAATAAAAAACATTTAAATATCTGACATAAAACTGACATAATTGATTAATAAACCTATGAAAGTGTTGGAAATACTGTTTTTTAATTTTTTGACATAAAACTATATATTTTATGTCTATATTTTCTTAATATGTAGTTTTATATCAAAAAATAAATATTTAAAGAATTATATTTAGCAAAATAGACCATAATAAAACATTATTAAAAACTAAGTCTAAGGATAAAAATAGGCGAGAAGTATCTCGCCTATTTTTATTTATTTAGATATGAAGCTACAACAATTAGTCTGCTTAAAATTTTTAGCATTATTACCTGATACAAAAATATTATAACAACTGCATTCTAATTTTTTATTATGAATACAATCAACCGCATTACAAACTATATGCTCACATTCACTTTGTATATCACTTTTAATGTTTTTATGTACACTTATAAATGAGATACAATGAACATCTTTTAAATTATTAGGTTGAGCACCATCTACTTTTATCGACCCGCTGTGGCAATTTCCGTTTATATTATAGCAACATGTAATAGCGCTACAGTTTATTTTTGACATAATAATATCACTCCTTATAAAATTTAATGTTTATTAGTAGTATGTACAAAAATCAATAAAAAATTGATAAAAATAAGTACTATTTTAAAGATAGATATTTAGTGTCATGTACCAATAAATAACCATATATTATACTGTGACTAATATATAAAGGAATGATAGACATTGGAAAAGAATACTCAACATTCATATATAAGCAATAGCTTCAAGCTAGCTTTAGCAAGACAATTTAATGTGCATATTTCAAAAGTAACAAAAGAGTTTATAAAAACATTAACAGAAATTGACTTATCAGGAAATAACATTAAAGATATAAGGGGGATAGAGTTTGCAACAAATGCAACATATATAAACTTAAATAAAAATAATATTCATGATGCTTCTTGTTTGTCTAAACTTAATAATTTAGAGGAATTAGAATTAAATGAAAATAAGATAGAAGATATAAGTTTTATAAAAAACTTAAAAAAACTTAAAAGAGTAGGATTAGAGAGTAATAATATAAAGTCTATACCAGTTCTTAGTAATGCAGAACTAAGAACTATTAATTTAGATAATAATAGAATATCAAATTTATCTGAATTCAATAAGTCCAATTTTAAAAATACTACAGTTTTAGCTACAGACCAATGTATAATACTTGATCCTATCGAGATTGATTCAGGAAAGTCCGTGTTCTTTTCGTCCAATATCATCTGGAATAAAGATACAATGGTATTTTTAGACAATATACAAGTTAGTGGTGAATATGATAGCATGTACACAAATGAAAGACCTTCTATGTTGTATTCTATATCAGAAGTAGTTATAAATAACTTAAAATCTAATTGTATATTGAAATCAGATTTCTATAAAGAAGATACTACTAATGTCACTAGAATTTTAAGTGGGACACTTATACAGCCTATTTATTTAAAATTAAAATACTCTCAAGAGGATACAAGTAATACAGATTTTAATACATCCAAAGTTTATGGATGTATAAAGTCAGAAGAAGAATCGATGAATCTAAAAGAAAATGAGATTTCCCCATTTATAGATAAAATTGTTACACTTATAAATGAATATGGAAATAAAGTTTATTCTACTGTTGATATTAATGGAGAATATTCATTTGATGATGTTCAAATTGGAAAATACACTATACTGTTTCCAGTTTTATCAGACTATATATATACTTCCCCTAGTGTATTTGTATTGAATATAAATAATAAGGGTAGCTTTATTATAAACTCATCAGCTAAACATATCAAACATTAGAGTAGTATTAACTTACTACTCTTTTGTAATTTTTGTAAAAAATTCTTCATAATTTCTTAAAATTTCAATAAAAAAGTTTGATTATATACTCTATATGGGTATAATATATATATATATTTATTTTTATATGAATTTATATAATCAAATAGAAAGGAAGTATTAGATATGAAAGTTAAAGTTGCAGATACAGCTGTAAAAACATTAAAAGATATTTTATCTGATAGTCAAGATAAACCTAAAAATATAAGAGTTTATTTTGCAGGTGCAGGGTGTTGTGGTCCTTCATTTGGACTTGCCCTAGATGAGCAAAACGGAGACGACCTAAACTACGAAGTAGAAGGTTTAAACTTTATAATGAGTAAAGAAGATTATGATAACTATGGAGATATAGTTATAGAAGATACTGGTTATGGATTTAGAGTTGCACCAGAAAATCAAGCTGATGGTGGATGTGGCGGAGGATGTTCTGGCTGCGGACATTAATACAATTAGCTAAAGAGTATTGGGATTCCAATGCTCTTTAATTTTGAAAAAAATAAAAACAGGAGTAAATCATGAGAAGACGTAAGAAAAAAGGCGCAGATATTAAATTATTAAGTTTTGAAAAATATGTTATAAAAGGTGAAGATATAGATTTCAAAGGAAAATGGAATGCGAAATTTGAAAATTTAAATCCTATACATGTTGAATTCGGTACAGGAAGAGGCAAGTTTATAACTACTTTAGCCAAACAAAATCCAAATATTAATTATATAGCTATGGAAATAAAAGAAGAGGTATTATTAAAGGCCGTTGAAAAAGCTGTTGAAAACAACTTAACTAATATAAAATTTGTATGGGGAGATGTAAATAATATTCTAACTTACTTTGAAAAAAGTGAGCTTTCTAGAATCTATGTTAACTTCTGTGATCCATGGCCTAAAAAAAGATGGAATAAGAGAAGGCTAACATATAGAGGATTCTTAGAGAATTATAAAATGCTATTAAATAAAGAAGGAGAAATTCATTTTAAAACTGACAATGAAAAACTATTTGAATTTAGTTTAAATGAATTTTGTGAAGCTGACTTAAAACTTAAAAACATAACTTTTGATTTAGCCAACAGTGAATTCGATGATAATGTAACTACTGAATACGAAGATAAATTTATGTCTTATGGTATGAAAATATATAGAGTTGAAGGTATGAAACGATAAAAATGGAGTTAAAAAACTCCATTTTTTCTTTTCATACAGTAAAGGCCGAATAAAATTATAACTACATATATAAAGTATAATGCTATATTAACAAATTGAAGGTTCATTCCAAATATTGTATCGGGTAGTAAAGCTAAAATAGCTGATATAGAAATAAGTAATGGATTGATAACTATTTGTTTATCACTTCTTAA
Organism: Paraclostridium ghonii; assembly: GCF_023653455.1. Lineage (GTDB taxonomy): Bacteria > Bacillota > Clostridia > Peptostreptococcales > Peptostreptococcaceae > Paraclostridium > Paraclostridium ghonii. The sequence goes on along the minus strand of NZ_JAKEDR010000194.1, from coordinate 316 downwards.
AATCATAATCTTTCCAGCCCACACAAAAGACAAAATGAAAAATAATATTTTAAGTATAATCTCAATAGTATTTAACATAGTTAGACTCCCTTTTCCTCGATTGTAAATAATGTTTTTAATAAATAAACATAAACAAAGTATACACAAAAGAATTAATTTTAACAAGATGATTTTAAATATAATGAAAATAATTTTTAAAACTTAGAATTATATATCTAAATTATAAGTATAATAATATAAGTATAATAAATTATTATAAGGAGAGTATTATGTGTATATATTATTATAACAGTATTAATTATAATACTACTACTGT
>NZ_JAKEDR010000193.1 GCF_023653455.1 Paraclostridium ghonii | reverse complement strand
GAATATAAAATGTGATTACTCATGTAAAAATAGAATAAATTCTTCTTATATAAAATGGATACTAGAACTTTTAGGACCTGTAATTTTAGGATCTAAACCTAGTGAAATATTAAATATTTCATTAAATGATAATAGAAAAGAATATAAGATAAAACAAATAAATTCATTTTTTAAAAATTGTTCTAGATTGAAATATGAAATGGTTTATAAAAATAATGGTGAAATAAAAATGTTATTTATAAATAAGCAAGCGTTGACAGAAACATTAAATAATAAAAAGTGTATAAATTTCTTAAGATTTATAGGATATCCTAATGATTATACATTAGAAAACTATATAAATTTTTTACTAAATAGATTAAAAGAAAATGAATTCCCTCATGAAATAGGGATTTTTTTAGGATATCCATTAAAAGATGTAGTAGGTTTTATGGGGTATGGAAATTATGAACTTCAAAAAACTAAATATTGGAAGGTGTATGGAAGTACAGAGATTTCAGATAGAATATATAATAATTTTTTAGAAGATAGAAAAAAAATGAGAAACATGTTAGATAATAAATCCCTAGATAAAATTAAAAAAGTAGTTTAAAAAAATATAGTTACTATTAATTGAAAAGTAAAAGTGTAAAAATATAAAGGAAATGGTATTAATATTCTAGAATATAAAATATAACTAAAATTTTAATATCATTTGAGGAGGCAAATATGAATTACAAATTAATAGTAACAGATATGGATGGAACTTTATTAAATGGAGATCATCAAATAAGTGAAAAAAATAAGGCTGCATTGAAATATGCATCAGAAAAAGGTATTAATGTAGCTATTGCAACGGGGAGGATATATGAGTCAACTATTAAGTATGCAAAAGAATTAGGAATAAAAACTCCTATAATATGCTGCAATGGAGCTTTAATAAAAGAGTCAAGCGGGGAAATAATTTATGAAAGTATAATAGATAATCATATATGTAATAAAATAATTGATGTTTTAGAAAAAAACAATATTTACTATCAATGTTTCACAGATGATACTATATTTACTACACATATAAATGAATGGCTTAGAAAATACCAGATGCAGGAAGATTTAAATATAAAAATAATAGAAAGTGATAATATAAAAGAGCAGATAATAGGAAAAAATATTTTGAAGTTTTTAGTAATAGAAAGTAATCTGGAACTACTTTGCAAAGTAGAAGAAGATTTAAAAAATATTGAAGACATAGAACTAACAAAATCATTTTTTGATAATATAGAGATTATGAAAAAAGGTGTTAATAAAGGAAGTGCTGTAGAAAGTTTAGGTAAATATTTAGGTATAGACAAAAGTGAAATTATAACTTTTGGAGACAATCATAACGACCTAAGCATGATAAAGTATGCAGGCATGGGAATTGCAATGGGAAATGCAGAGAATATAGTAAAAGAAAATGCAAATTTTATAACATGTAAAAATACCGAAGATGGAGTAGCAAAAGCTTTAAATGAAATATTAAAATAAATAAAAATGGCTGTCGCACTAAAAAATAGTGTGACAGCCATTTTTATTTAAAAACTACTTGAAAATATATAAATTTAAAAATTTTAGAAAAAATTAAAAAATTTATATATAAATTCCCAAAATATGCTATAATTTTGTTGAAAAGGGTAAAAATATAGAGTTTGACGTAAAAGGATGTCACAAAATTATCAATCTAAAAAGAGGAATTATCACAGGGAGACTAATTATGAGCAAATCAGAGGTTTTAGAAAACAACAAAAAAAAGAAAAAGATTAAAATTCCGCACACTTTTACAATAATCTTTGCATTGATTATTTTTATGGCGGGATTAACTTGGGTAATACCAAGTGGCCAATTTGAGAGAACAGAAATTAATGAAAGAAGTGTAGTTGTTCCAGGTACATATAAAGAAGTAGAGTCAAATCCACAGGGAATACCAGAAATATTTAAAGCTCCAATAGCTGGATTTATAGATGCTGCAGAAGTTGTAGGATTTGTAATTTTCGTTGGAGGAGCATTTGGGATTGTAAATAAAACTGGAGCTATAGAAGCAGGTATTGGGCATACGCTTTCCAGGATGAAAGGATTGGAATTTTTGATTATTCCAATATGTATGATTTTATTTGGATTAGGAGGAACGACCTTTGGAATGCATGAAGAAGCACTGCCATTTTATATTATATTTATTCCAATGATGGTAAGTTTAGGTTATGACTCTCTAACCGGAATGTCAATAGTATTTATTGGAGCAGCAGCAGGGACTGCAGCGTCTACAATAAATCCATTTTCAACAGGTATAGCACAAGCTTTAGCTAACATAGTACCAGGTTCAGGAATTGGATATAGAAGTATAATTTTTGTTGTAATAATGGCAATATCTATAGCCTTTGTTATGTTTCATGCTAACAAAGTTAAAAAGAATCCACAAAAATCAATTGTATATGAATTAGATAAAAAAAATAGAGACCATTTTGTAATGGAGAACTCTTCTATAAAACCATTTACTAAAAAAGAATTAGCAGTTTTAGTTATATTTACTGTAGGTATGGCAGGAATGGTTTATGGTGTAATTGTAAAGAAATGGAATATACCAGAAATATGTATGATATTCTGTGCAATGGGCATATTATCTGGAATATTTGGAGGATTAAAGCAAGATGAAATTGTAGAAGCTTTTGAAGAGGGAGCAAAAGATTTAATTACTGCTGGGTTAGCTATAGCTTTAGCACGTGGTATAGTAATAGTTGCTCAAAATGGATTTATAATAGATAGTATATTAAATTCAGCTGCAAATTTATTAAATGGACTTCCAAAGTCTATATTTATAGTTTTAACATTCTTCCTTGAGGGCGCTTTGACAATTTTAATACCATCATCATCAGGACTTGCATCGCTTACGATACCAGTACTTGCACCACTTGGAGATTTGGTAGGTGTTGCAGCACAACAAATAGTAACTGCATTCCAATTTGGATCAGGATTTATGAATATGATTACACCTACATCAGGAGTTTTAATGGGAGCATTAGCTGTAGCTAGAGTTCCTTGGGATAAGTGGATTAAATTTATAGCTCCTCTGTTGGCGATGCTTACAATAGCTGCAATTGGATTCTTAGTTTTAGGACTTCAATTAGGACTTTAAAAATAAAGAGCGAAAGCTCTTTATTTTTTTGTAAATGATTTACTAGAATTTAATTTTAAAAAATAAGCACAATAATAATGAGTATAATTTAGAAAGGAAGGTAAATATGACTAACAATAAAAAACAAAATTTAACTAAAGTTGAACTTTATAAACAAAATAAAGAAGAAATTGCAGAAGAGCTAGGTATAAATGGATGTGAATCAACTGAAGTTAATGTAAAATTAGCATCTCAAGGAGAAGCTAAATATAGCAAAAAAACAATGAATAGAAAAAGTCATATAAAAAATGGTAAAGGTGACTTTAAAGGAAGAATGGATATATAATAGTTATCATTAATAAAGGGTCTGTCGCACTAAAAAATAGAGCGACGACCTTTTTTTGTGAAAAAATAAATTTATGTTAAATAAATATCTTAAGTATTATATCAATTCTAAATATTTATGATAAAATATAAATAAATAAGAGCAAAAGAAAAGCTTTACTTGGGGGGGAGAATATGTGGAGATTAAAAACTAGAAAATGTCATAAATGCAAATATACTCTAAAAAGTAAAAACTTTGTACAGTTTAAAAATGGAAAGCCAATATGTGACATATATAAAAATGGGATACCAGATGAAATATTCTTTAAAGCTAGATATTGTAAAAACTTTGAGCTAGCAAAAAAATACAATATAGTTAAAATGGTAGATAATTTTGTAAAAAAAATGCAAGGTTGTAAAGAATGCAAAAAAAACCCTAAAATTAGTGATAAAAAAAGTAGGGTAATATCAATAAATAAAGATATTAAATAGGAAATATTAATATATGATATATATTAAAGCTTCTTCAGAGGATAAATTTGTAGAAGCTTTTTTATTTTAAATGTAAATATAACATGAGATGACAAATTGAAATACAAAAGGATGTCTATATACGATAAAAAAAGATAAAAAACGCCTTAACCCTAGTAATTACAATGGTTTTATTACCCAGGTAATAATATATATACTATTTGTTGTAGTATCATATGAAATATAAACCACATATAATAAATTATGTTTTATATGCAAGGGGGAGATATGTATGAAGATAAGGGTTAATAATGATGCATCTTATATAAGGGTTTTTAATGCTACAGCAAATAGTGATGAAATAGATGTATATGTTAATGATATACTTGTGTTTTCTAATGTTAGATACAGAGAATTTGTTCCATATACACCAACATTTCCTGGAGATTATACGGTGAAAGTGTATGAATGTGGTAATGATAAAAAGTTAATACTAGAACAAGAATTAACTATAGCAGGAGGAAATGTTGGAACTTTAGTTATAACAGGAATAATGCCGAAGCTTATGATGCTTGCTGTTTTTGAAAACCCAAATGAAGAAATATGTGATTCTAATGCGAAATTTAGGATAGCTCATCTATCCCCGACGACAGAACCTATTGATTTAACTGTAAATAATGTGAAAATGATAGATGAAATTCCTTTTGGGAAAAGAACAAATTATGCGCAAGTGCCTACGGGAATATATGACTTTGTTATAGAAGGAAGTAATATAGAAATGCAAGAAAATAAAGACAAAGTTAGAATAAGTAAAAAAATAGAACTAAAGGATAAAAAAATTTATACAATTTATTTAATTGGGGATGTAGCAGATATTGAAATTATACAATCTTTAGATATAATAACCTATATGAACAAATAAAGAGGAAGTGCCTCAATATTATTTTATTGAGGCGCTTTTAATAAAAAAGATAAGGAGATAAATTACATGAACAAAAATAGACTAAAAGAAAGTATGCTTAAAGTTCCTTTGGTGTATAATATTTTAACAGCAAATATTAAAGATTCTGATGTACATAGCTTTAATGTTAAATATGGAAACCATAAAAGACAATATTATAAAATTTTTAATGCTGAAGATAAAAGTCCTATAATATTTTTTGTTCATGGTGGTAGTTGGTGGCATGGGAGTCCAAAGAGATATTCTTACATAGGTAAGTATTTTAATAAAAAGGGATATAATGTAGTTTTAATTTCATATAGGCTTGTTCCAAAATTTACATATCCATCTCAGATAGATGATTTATTCAATGGATTTAAACATTTCCTAAGCAATGAAAAAGTTAAAGGAGATAGAAATAAAATTTATGTTATGGGATACTCGGCAGGAGGAGAACTAGCTGCTAATTTAGTTTTTAATAGTTATTTTCATAAAAAGTATTGTATAGATAAACTATTATTTAAAAAGTTTATATCTATATCTGGTGTATTAAACTTTAGAGAGTGTACTAGAAAGTATGCTAAATCAATTATTAAAAACTATACAAAGGGACAAGATATAGATAATGTAAATCCTATTAATCTTATAGAAGGAAATGAAAATATACAGGTACTTTGTATACATGGAAAATTAGACTCATTAATAAACCCTGAGTGCTCAATGAGTTTTGTAGATGAATTTAACAAAGTTAATAAATACAAATCAGCTAAATTAATTATTTTAGATAATATGTATCATAGCAATATATTGAATATAGTAAGAGGAAAAGGAAAAAAGGATTCAAAAACTATTCTGGACTTTTTAAAATAATGAAAAGAGGATATTAAATTGGACAAAGATAGTAAAATTGAAAAACGAGATTATCTTGTTGATAATCTTAAAGTGGTGTTAATGTTTTCAGTTGTATTTGGGCATACAATAGAATATTATATAAATCAAGAATATATATTAGAAGGCATGTATATGTATATATATATAT
>NZ_JAKEDR010000192.1 GCF_023653455.1 Paraclostridium ghonii | reverse complement strand
TTATTGTAAATTGCGTAAAGACAAGGTTAAAATATAAATAGATTAGTAAAAAAATAATTGTTAATTAGGGGGAATTATGGGAAGAGTAAAAAATATTTTAATAATAGAAGATGATGTTACTTTAAATAAAGGGATAATGCTAACTTTAAGACAAAGTGACATAAGTATAAAACAAGCATTTGATATAAAAGAAGGGAGAAGTATCTTAAAAAGGGAAAAATTAGATTTAATAATTTTAGATGTAAACCTTCCAGACGAAAATGGTTTTGATTTTTGTAAAGAGATAAGAGGATTTTCGAATATTCCAATAATATTTTTAACCGCATGTGATCTTGAAGTAGATATAGTCACGGGATTAGAGCTAGGAGCAGATGATTATATAACAAAGCCTTTTAGTTTAATGATTTTAAGAGCTAGAGTAATGGCTGCGCTAAGAAGAGGTGAAGGGAATAATAGAAATAATAAAATAAAGATAGGAGATTTAGAATTAGATTTTGAAAAAATGGAGTTTTTTAAATCAAATACACAAATAAACTTAAGTAAAACAGAGCAAAAGTTGTTAAAGACATTAGTAAATAACCAAAATCAAGTTTTAACAAGAGAACAATTAATTGATAAAGTTTGGACTGATGGAAGTGAGTATGTAGATGAAAATGCATTAACTGTAAATATAAAAAGAATAAGAGAAAAAATAGAAGATAAAAATTCAAAACATAAATTTATAAAAACTGTATATGGGATAGGTTATACTTTCATAAGTGGTGATAAGAATGAATAATATTAAACCCAATTCATTTAAAAAAACATATATAGTATTTTTAACAATATTAACCATTATTACAGTCTTATTTATTAGTTTTATACTTACGTTTGAAATGATGACTTCACAAGAAGTTATAAAAATTAGTTTAATATTTATAGTATTAATATTTTTACTAGGAATAATATTTGTATATGTAATTAGCAATAAAATATTAAGAGTATTTGAAATTTTAGATGATATGCTTGATTTAGCAATAAATGAAGAAAAAATCATTAAAACGTATGATGAAACTATGCTTTCCTCATTAGAAAGTAAATTGTTTAAGTATATAAAAGTTACTAAGTCTAATAAAGAATCAGTAGAAATAGAAAGAAATAAAGTTAAATCACTGGTAGCTGATATATCACATCAAACAAAAACTCCAATATCAAATATATTATTATATAGTCAATTATTACTTGAAAATGAAGAAGTTAGCGATTATAAAAAAGAAATTCTATTTGATATAAAAAATCAATCAGAGAGACTTGATTTTTTAATCCAATCACTAATAAAAATGTCTAGGCTAGAAAATGGAATAATAGTTCCATCTAAAAATAAAGAGAATTTAAATAAAACTATAATACAAGCTGTACAAGAAGTTTATTTAAATGCACAACAAAAAGAAATAGATTTAAGTGTAAAATGTGAAGAGTCAATAACGGCATCAATTGACAATAAATGGACAAAAGAAGCTTTAGTAAATATTTTAGAAAATGCAATTAAATATACGCATAAAGGAGGCAATATAAGTATAAATGTAACTTCGTATGAAATATTCCAAAAAATTGATATAACGGACAATGGTATAGGTATTGAAGAAAATGAAATAAATAATATATTTCAAAGATTTTATAGATGTAAAAATTCTAGAAAATGTGAAGGGGTAGGAATAGGATTATACCTTAGTAGGCAAATAATAAGTCTTCAAGGCGGCTATATAAAGGTTTCATCAAGATTAGGAGAGGGATCAACTTTTTCTGTATTTGTACTTTCATAGAAACTTTTATCAAATATATCAAATCTGTTATATTTGTGACATTAGTTTGTTAGAATTGGATGATATATTTAAGGTGTAAATATAAAAAGGGAAGTTTAGGAGGAGAAAATGCAAATAGTAAAAGTTGAAAATTTAAAAAAATATTATGGAAGAGATGAGAACTTAGTAAAAGCATTAGATGGAATAAATTTTGAAGTTAATGAAGGTGAATTTGTTTCTATAGTTGGAACTTCTGGTAGCGGGAAAAGCACCTTACTTCATATGATAGGAGGACTTGACAGACCAAGTGAAGGAAAAGTTATTATAGATAATAATGAAATATTTAAATTAAATGATGATGAGCTTACAATATTTAGAAGAAGGGGTATAGGGTTTGTATTTCAACAATTTAACTTAATACCAATATTAAATGTTTATGAAAATATAGTTCTTCCAATTGAACTTGATGGAAATAAAGTTGATACAAATTATGTAGATAATATAATCAAAACTTTGGGACTAGAAGATAAGATACACAACTTAGTAAACAACCTTTCTGGAGGACAACAACAAAGAGTAGCTATAGCTAGAGCGCTTGCAACCAAGCCTTCAATAATACTTGCCGATGAGCCAACGGGAAACTTAGATAGTAAAACAAGTCAAGATGTTATAGGTCTTTTAAAAACTATGAGCAAAAGATTCAATCAGACTATAGTAATGATTACTCATAACGAAGAAATATCACAAATGGCTGATAGAGTAATTAGAATAGAAGATGGTAAGATAGTATCTAGGGTGGTGAGTAAGTAATGATAGAAAATAACAATAAAAAATCTATTAACAAACTTGCTAAAGAAAGTTTTAAGTCTAATAAAAGTAGAAATAAATTTACCATAATAGCAGTGGCACTTACGACATTACTATTTACAGTTTTATTTACTATAAATATGAGTATAATTAAATCAAGCGAATATAGTACTACTCGGATGGTTGGAACTACTTTTCATGGAGCTCTTGAAAACTTAACAACAAAAGAATATGAAAAGATTAAAAAACATAAATTGATAAAAGAACAAGCAATATGTATCTTTGTATCAATGGCAGAAAACAAAGAATTTGCTAAAAGAGGAGTAGAAATAAAATATGCAGATGAAAGCTATATAAATCATGCTTTTTCCAAATCCATAAAAGGTAGAATACCTAAAAAAGAAAATGAAATATTACTAGATACAATAACTTTAGATATGTTAGGTCTACCTTATGAAATAAATCAAACTATAAATTTAACTTATAAAGTTGATGGAAAAGAATATAAAAAAGATTTTGTAGTGAGTGGTATTTATGAAGGAAATGTAACATCTTTTGATAGTGTTGTATATACATCAAAAGATTTTGAAAAAAATGCAGTTAAAAATTTAAATCAAGAAAAAGAAAAGAAAGATAGAACTGATGTTGGATTAATATCGTTATCGGTGAATTTTTCAAACTCTTTATTTATAGAAAAGAAATTAGAAAAAATAGTTACAGATAGTGGGCTTAAAACGCATAATATGAATTTTGGTATTAACTGGGCATATATGGGAGGTAATTCAAGTATAGATTTAGGAACTATAGTAGGGGTTACAGGAATTGTACTACTTATAATGTTTACAGGATATTTAATAATATACAATATTTTTTATATATCAATAGTAAAAGACATAAAATTTTATGGATTATTAAAAACTATAGGAACAACAAAAAAACAAATAAAGAAAATAATTATAAAACAAGCTTTAATTTTATCAAGTATAGGTATACCTATAGGAATGGGGTTTGGATATATTATAGGGATAGTACTTATGCCAATTATAATGAGCACTTTAACGATTGAATATACAAAAATATCTGCAAATCCAATTATATTCATAGGATCTATATTATTTTCATTAATAACAGTTTTTATAAGTGCATATAAACCAGCAAAAATAGCTTCAAAAGTATCTCCAGTTGAAGCTGTAAGATATAGTGGAGTTAGTGAAAACTCCAAAAAGAAAATCAAAAAGACTTCAAATAGAGCAAAACTACACAAAATGGCTGTATCAAATATATTTAAAAGCAAGAGAAAGACATTTATAGCTATATTATCATTATCTTTAAGTATAATAATTTTAAATATCACATATACACTAGTATCTGGATTTGATATGGATAAATATTTAAGTGGTTCTATAGGTACAGATTTTACAATAGGAGATTCAAGCTTTTATAGATGGAGATTTGATCCACAAAATCCAAATGCTGTTACAAATGATTTATGCAAAGAAATTGAAAGTATAAATGGAGTTAAAGCTATAAATAAAATGTATTATAGAGAAGTAAATATGCCACTAACTGGCACTATGAAAAATAAATTATATGAATTAAAAGATAGTGATGGTGAATATAGAAACGAAGAAATAAAAAAAATGAAAAAAAGCAATCAAATATTAGGAATGTATTATGGAATTGATAAAGGAATATACGAACTTTTAGAAAAGCATTTAATTAAAGGAAATTTAAATGTTGAAAAGTTTAATAGTGGAAATTACATTATAGTTCAAAAATCTTATTATGAAGATAATATAGGAAATTTAGATGTAGGCGACAAAGTAGTTATACCTTTTGAAAATGGTGAAAAAAAAGAGTACGAGGTTTTAGCAATTGTTGATAATCCTCCTCTTTATTTATATGTTGGGTATTCAATAGGAGAGATTAGTAATTTTTCAGGATATTTACCATCAAGTGAGTTTGAAAAAACTACAAGCAATAAATCTATAATGACTGCTATGTTTGATGTTGATAATGAAATTACGAGAAAAAAAGTAGAATACTATTTAGAATCATCAATAAAGCATAATCCAACATTAGATTATCGATCAAAAGAAACATATGCAAAAGAATTTGAAGATATGGTAAAATCTTATGAAACAGTAGGTTATGGATTGAGTTTTATAATAGGAACTATTGGAATATTAAATTTTTCAAATGTTATGATAACTAGTATTGTAGCAAGAAGAAAAGAAATATCAATGTTAAAAAGCATTGGAATGACTAAGAAACAAGTTAAAAAGATGATTATACTTGAAGGTTTATACTACACATTAATAACTATTGGAGTAGTAGTTATTATAGGATTACCCCTAACTTATAGTGTAGTAAATTTGCTTTCTAGTAAGGCGGATATTTTTAGTTATAGTTTTAGGATACTTCCTATATTAGTTTCATCACCTATAATCTTATTAATATCAGTTGTAGTTCCAAGTTTATGCTTTAAGAATGTAAGTAAAACGAGTATAGTAGAAGCTTTAAGAGAAACTGATTAATTAAAAATACAGGTTTTTTAAACCTGTATTTTTAATTCTTACAAAATTGACATTTGATAAATGTATTTTATGTATTTATAATATTTAAGGGATGAAATCAGTTTAAGGAGATATTTATGGGTGAAATTCATTATTTTTTTAGAACATCAGTAGAAGAAAATAAATTTATTAATTTTGGGGCTGTACATTTAACTTTACTATGTATAGCTTTACTAGGGGGACTAACTATTATTTATAGAAAAAGAGAGAGTAGATTATTTGAATTATTTGTTGGAATAACATTATTAATTCAGCAAACAACACTATACATTTGGTATTTTAAAGGTAACTACCATTTTTTACAGGAAGGATTGCCTTTATTTCACTGTAGGATAGCTATAATTTTAATATCTGTAGGAATGATTTTTAAAAGAGAGTTTATGATGAAAATGGGTTCATATTGGGGAATATTTGGATCAACTTCAGCTTTATTATTTCCAGGTCTAGACCCATTTGTTTTTCCACATATGACTCAATTTTCATATTTCATAGGTCATATACTATTATTTTGGGGATCTATTTATTTATTAAAAGTAAAAAAAATAGGTATGAATAAAAATGACTTTAAAAATGTGTTTATTATAACGAATTTATATCATATAGTTATATTTAATATAAATAATTTAATAAATTCTAATTATGCATATATGAAATCATCTCCAATTGGAATAGGAAATAAATTAAGTCCTATTTTATATGGATTTGTAGTCATTATGATATTCAATTTAATTTTAAGCTTAGAATGTTTTATCATAAATAAAAGTAAAGAAGATGAAATTGAAGAATGTTATGAAGTTGAAGTGTTAAACATATAAACTATAGACAGTATTTAAATC
>NZ_JAKEDR010000191.1 GCF_023653455.1 Paraclostridium ghonii | reverse complement strand
ATTCTTATATTATACATAAAATATACAAAAACTAAAAGTCATGCACATAAAATTGTAAATATTTAGTATAATGTTATTTGTGTTTTTATTTTAAAATTAAACTAAATTTGAAAGAGGAAGTATTATGAATGAAAATTTTTATGAAAATTTATTAAATATAAATACTACTGGAGAAAAGCTTTGGGATTCAACTATTACTCACTATCACCCCTATCAAGCTACCTCTTACATAGCTCTTGATATATTATTTAAAACCTATAATATGAACAAAAATGACTACGTTGTTGATTTTGGATGTGGTAAAGGAAGACTTATATTTTACCTTAATAGTTTTTTCAAATGTAATGCAACAGGCATAGAAATGGATGAAACTTATTATCAAGATTGTTTAATTAATAAGGAAAATTATTTAGCTAAACATAAAAGACTCTCTAGTCAAATAGATTTTGAATGTATTCTAGGACAAAATTATGAGATTAAGTCTTTAGAAAATAAATTCTATTTTTTCAACCCATTTTCAGTTAATATTTTTAGAAAAATACTAAATAATATTTTAGATTCTTATGATAAAAGCCCAAGAATAATAGATTTAATACTATATTACCCTTCTGAAGATTATATATATTTCCTAGAAAATAGCACTGGTTTTATACTATATGAGGAAGTAAAACTACATGGCTTATATGAAAAAGACTGCTGTGAAAGATTTTTAATTTATAGAATTCATGCATAAAAAATTCGCTTTGCTTGAGCGACTACGTCTGCGAACCACTTCATGTCGCCAACGACCTTGAAAATCATGTCCGTTGCTCAAGTTTAGCAGTAGGGATTATAATTTATCCACAAATCAGATAATTTATAATCCCTAGTATATAAAAATGGGGCTGACCCATGGCAATTTGAAATTACTCATGTATCAACCCCATATCTTTTTATTTAACTAGTTCCCACGTATTATCGCTTCCTGGAATTGTATTTGTCCACCACTTAGCTTTATATGTGTGACCTTCGTATCTTACAAGTTCTCCACCCTGGCAAATTAGCCCTTCATAATAATCTATACTTCCATCTTCATTATTATTTATTACTTTTTCCCAAGACTTAGACTTATCTGGATCTTCTCCTTTAACCCACCACTTAGCTACATATTTTTCTCCTTTAAATATAACTACATCTCCTTCTTCGTATATTTTATTTGGATCATATGTGTCTTGTAATGGATCTGGCTTTTCCTTAACTGTTATTAATCTTTGTTTGCTAGTTGTAAGATTTTTACTATTAGTTACAGAGTAATTTATTTTGTAATTTCCTACTTTAGAAGTATCCACATTTCCTTCTACTTTTATCTTAGATGTTAAATCTCCGTCTTCTTTATCTGTAGCACTTACCCCTTCTAGTAAATCAAATTTTTCTCCTACATATATAGTTTTATTATCTATTCCATGTAGTACAGGAGCTTGATTTTTTTGAGGATCTTCTGTATTTGCGCCTTCTCCGAAAGTTTTATATATATCTGTGAATTGATATTGATTTGTTACTCCTTTATTATTTTCTAGCATCGCATCTCTATTCATTGACCAGAAAGATGTCATCCCAAGCCCTTTTTGTATAGAATGATCTACAACTAATTTAGACCACTCAGTATTAAATATAGGATGAGCTTCTCCTTCAAATCCAATAGATGAAGTTGTTCCTACTTTTTTATAAGCTTCACTATCTGTTAAAGATATATTAGCATATTTTTTAAAGTATTGTTGAACTTGATTTTTAGTATTATCAATCGCTCTTATAGAAGCAGTTCCATAATTTTCTCCTGGTAATAAAGTTCCACTTCCATAACACATAGTCATTATATTTACAAGTTCTATATCTACCCCTTGAGATAAATAAGCTTCTAAAACATCTAATTGTACTGATGTTAATCCACTTGGTAAAACGGGTAATGTTAATACAACATCTACTCCTGTTTCGTCCTGAACCCTCTTTATAGCTTTAGCATTTGTTATATTTAAAGATTTACTTTGAGCCGTTCCCTCAATATCTAAATCTATTCTTGTTAATTTATATCCTTCTACAATTTCTTTATATGTGTTATATAACACATTTTCATCTTGAGTTTGTTCCCAAAATGTAACTCCATTTAATCCTCCAAATGCTATAGTTGCATCTCCACCTATATCTCTTAATTCTTTTATTGATTTTTTCATTCCTTGATATTGAGTATTATCATTATTATTTTCACTTAAAACAGAGAATCCACCCCATCCCCATTGTACTTTGTTATTTTCTATTTTACCTGTTGATTGTATGAACCCTAAATTAAAAAATTTTACTCCCGTATCTTCAGATATCCTCTTTAAATTTACAGTCCCATTATTCGTATACCCTGGTTTTGTTATCCATGCAACCATATCAACATAAGGAGCATTAACTTGAGTTGGCCATTCAATTCCTTGCCCTACTCCAAAGCTTATGCTTTTATTTGAATAAGCACGGCTTACGGCTTCATTTTCCTGCGCACTAGCTTTTATCCCATCATAAATTGAAATTCCAGATGTCATAAACATAGATACCATTATTGTTATTACTATTTTTTTATTTAATTTTCTTAAGTGCTTCATAGTATTCTCCCCTTTAATTAATATTCATTTTATAAATTTCCGATAATTGTAACTTTATAACATAATTACAAATCATACATTCATAATAATATGCCATTCTATCTTAATTTGGGGTAACCACCTTTTCCCATGCTTGGGACTTATCTGGGTCTTCTCCTTGTACCCACCATTTAGCTATATATTTTTGTCCTTTAAATATAACTACATCTCCTTTTAAATATATTTTATTTGAATCATACGTATCTTTTGATGGTTCTTCCCCTTTTTTTACCACAGTTATAACTCTTTCTTTCTCTGTCTTTACACCTTTACTATCTTCGACTGAGTAAATTAACTTATATTTTCCTTCTTTAGATGTATCAACAAAACCATCTACTTTGATTTTATTTGTTATATCTCCATCTTCATTATCTATAGCCTTAACTCCATCTAATTTATCAAATGAATCTCCAATATTTATAGTTTTATCGTCTGCCCCAATTAATTTAGGAGCTTGGTTTTCTTGTGGAGGTGCTACTTGTGAATTATCAAATATTAATTGTCTATACATATCAACACCATTTTGTGATATTCGTTGCACAAGATCTATACTTGATATATTTGCATCTCCTTTTAATTTAAAAGTATATGTTTTTCCCGGCTCTATATTTTTGCCTTCCCAAACAGACTGTAAATCTACTATTGTATATCCATTTTCATAAGTAATGCTTCCAGCCATGTTATCTCCTGCTTTTAAAGCTTTATCACTTTTTATATACAATTTAGGAGCTTTTATTGTTTCAGCACCTTTTTCTACCGATAATAATACTTCTTGTGATTCTTCTAACACTTCATTATTTTTTATAGTTATTTCATATCCATTTTTATCTGCTCCCCATTGTTCTTGATATGGACTTATTGATGTTTTTATATCTAGCTTTGAAAAAGTTAACTCATTTGCTGGCAATTTATCACTTCCAAATAACCCTTCTTTTGAGGCTTTGGTTAATTCATCTCTTTTGCTAGAGTCAGTTTTAGCATCTTGAGATGCCATCCAAGCTATCATACCTCCTAAATCATTTTCATTTACATATTTAGTTTTTTCTTTTATTGATTTAACATTATCATATGTGAAAAGCTTACCTGTGCTTTCATCATAAAGATAAGGCGCTTTTGCTGTATCATCCCAATATTCTTTTAATCCTGGATAGTTTGATTTTAACTTTTGTATACTTCTATATGACCATACTCCTCCCATACGACCTCCATCTCCTGATGCTAGAGGAGCTTCATTTATAGCTCCTCTTGATGGCGTTTGATCTGCATCTTTTGTAGTTATTGAAGCTTTGTTAAATATTCCTGGCAAAGAATTATTACTACCTTTTTCTACTTTATCCCAACCACGAGTATAGTAAGCTGCTCCAATTACAATTTTATCTTTTTGAGCTCCTTGTTTAATTAGATAATTTACAGTTTCATCTACTGATAAATTATTACCTTTTATAGGCTCATTTGGATTTGTATAAAGTCCACTTTGATGACCACTATATTCATCCCATGCACCTCTCATGTCGTAACTCATTATATTTGCAAAATCCACAACATTAAAAAGATTTTTTATGTCTATACCTAAATCAACTTTACTCTTAGGAGCAGGTAGTGCTACAGATAATTCATAATTTTTATTTATTTCAATGCTTTTCTTATCAAGCTCTGTTCTAAATTCTTGTAAAAGTTTTATATAGTTTTCTTTATCTGCCTTAGTTGAATGAGGCGTACCTTCGTCATTTTTATTATCTACCAAGTCTGGTTGCCTTACATCGCATGGATATTCCCAGTCAATATCTACAAAATCCATATTTGTATATTCTATAAACTTTAATACATTTTTAACAAAATTAGCTCTTTTTTCTGGATTCGCAGCCACTTCTGAGAAATCTCCAGATTTTGACCACCCTCCAAGTGATACTCCTATTTTTAAATTTGGATTCTTTGCTTTCAATTCCTGAAATGCATTTAATATCCCAGCATTAGGTGCTCCCCACTGAACCCCATCTTGACCTACAGGTGCCCCTACAGCTGCATCTTTATCTGTAAACTTTAAATTCCCATTTGAATCAAAATCTAAAAAAGCAAAATTTAAATGAGTTAACTTGTCTGCTGGTATGTCTTTAGGATAAAAATTTTCCTGACCTCCCCAAATTGACCAATCTCCATAATACATAACATTTCTTTTTTGATTTTGCTTTGTAGTGTATCTAATTTCAGTCATATCTTTTTCTTTTGCATTTACTATATTATTGTCACTTAAGTACAATCCTTGTGTCATAAGCATAGACATCATTACAACTGTAACTACTTTGCTTTTACGTTGCTTTAATCTTTTTAAATTTTTCATTCTTTCCCCCCACTTGGCCTACATTAGGTTCATATTGACTAAAGTTGGGCTAAATGATGTTATTTTATTAATAAAAAAAACTACTCCTAAAGAGTAGTTTTGATGATACAGTCAAAAAAGCATATAATAATTTTGTATAAAAACAAAAAATATGTATATGCTTTTTCAACTGAGTAGCCAATGTACATACATATACCTTAGCCTCTATAACTTTTCGTCATTGAATTTGCCTAACTTGCCTATTAAATTTTATAAAATGATATAATTAATTGGTAATTGTTACCAAATTAATTATATCAGACCTTTTTCTGATGTACAACACAATTTTTTATTTATTATTTATTATTCTTATTACTTCTTTTTTTAAGAATAAATACTGCTAATCCTAAAATTAAAATTATTCCTAAAATTGATATTATAATTATATTTTGTACATTTGGAATTTTAGCTTTTACATGTATATTTTCTAAATTTGATAAATTTAAATTCCAGTTATATGTATATATTCCATCCTTTTTTGAATTTGAATTAGCATTTGATTCAACTAGTTCTATTGGTGTATTTAAATTAAAGTTTAAATCAAATCCTGACCCAAATAAGCTAAGCATACCCTTTTCTTCATTGCTTATATTTTTATTCATATAATCTTTTAATTTTATATTTATATCGTATGTGTTATATAGAAAACTGTCTACTTTCTTTACACTCACTAAATCGTCAAATTTATCTATACCTTTGATATTATTTTGCTTTAAATTTGCAATATTTCCTAAGTTTTCAGTGATTTTATATCCAGTTTTACCTTGCTCTGTTATTTTCTCAACACTATCGTAATTTGACTTTAATTCTTGCTCATTTATTCCATTCATTAAGTAATCACTACTTAATATTTTCGCTGTAACACTTGCGTTTCCTTTTTTGTCTATATTAAGAGATATATCTGAATTTACACAACCAGTTAACATTACAACAGATATAATCATAATTATAGAAATAAGTATTTTTTTCATACAATTTCCTCCAAATGTTAATTTATATAAATA
>NZ_JAKEDR010000190.1 GCF_023653455.1 Paraclostridium ghonii | reverse complement strand
GAAAACAATAGTTGTAAATTTATGGAAATTTTATTATAATAAATTTATAAAAGTGGTATGACCATAGTACCAATTTGGCTAAATATCAAAAAAATATTTAAAAAGTCTTAAAAAACTAATTAGGTTAGTAGTTGCATTTCAAGAGGGGGATTACAAATGGAGTTAGCGGTACCTTATTCAAAAACTGGTATGAATATAAATATACCAGATGAAAACATGATAAAAGTTTTACAGTCTAAGTCTCATGACTTTAAAACTCAATTAAGTGAAATTGAGATAGTTGAACAGGCATTAAATAAGCCAATAGGGAGCAAAAAATTAGAAGAATTGGTTAAAGATAAAAAAAGTATGGTCATAATTACTAGCGATCATACAAGACCTGTACCAAGTAGGATAACACTACCTATAATGCTAAAAAAAATAAGAAGCTCAAATCCTGATATAGATATAAAAATAATAATATCTACAGGGTTTCATAGACCTAGTACAAGAGAAGAACTTGTATATAAGATGGGTGAAGAAATAGTTGATAATGAGCAAATAATAATGCATTTTTCAACAGATGAAGAATCTATGATAAAAGTTGGGGAATTACCATCTGGGGGAGATTTAATTGTAAACAAGGCAATAATTGAAACTGATTTGTTAATAGCTGAAGGATTTATAGAACCACACTTTTTTGCAGGCTTTTCGGGAGGTAGAAAAAGTGTACTTCCAGGAGTTGCATCTGCTAAAACAATAATGTATAACCATTGTTCTGAATTTATAGATAGTCCATATGCTAGGACTGGAAATCTGGAAAATAATCCGATTCATAGAGATATGTTATATGCAGCACAAAGTGTTAATTTAGATTTCATATTAAATGTAGTTATAGATAAGGATAAAAAAGTTATAGGGGCTTTTGCAGGCGATGTAAAAGAGGCTCATGAAACAGGATGTGAATTTGTAACTAAATTATCTAAAGTAGAAGCAGTTGATGCTGATATTGTGGTTAGCACCAATGGGGGTTATCCTTTAGATCAAAATATATATCAAACTGTAAAAGGGATGACAGCAGCAGAAGCTACATGCAAAGAAGGTGGAGTAATAATAATGATATCTGCATGTAATGATGGACATGGAGGAGAATCTTTTTATGACAGTGTAGCAAATGCATCTTCACCTAGTGAAATATTAGAGAAAGTAAGAAAAATTCCAAAAGATAAAACAATACCAGATCAATGGGAATTTCAGATATTAGCAAGAATACTAGAAAAGTTTACAGTAATTATGGTAACTGACTTATGCGATTCTAATATGATTAAAAATATGCACATGAAACATGCAAGTAGCTTTGATGAAGCCTTAAAAATGGCTTTTGATATAAAAGGTAAAAATTCAAAGATTGCTGTTATACCTGATGGAGTATCAGTAATAGTAAAGTAAAGGGGGAAATCACATGGAAATCTTAGTATGTATAAAACAAGTTCCAGGAACATCAGAAGTAGAGGTAGATGAAGTAACAGGGGTTTTAAAAAGAGATGGAGTAGATTCAAAAATGAATCCATATGATTTATATGCTCTTGAGACAGCAGTAAGAATCAAAAAAGAAAATAATGCTAAAGTAAAAGTTTTAAGTATGGGACCACCACAGGCAAAAGAGGTAATTCATGAAGCATTTATGATGGGGGCCGATGAAGGCGTATTAGTAAGTGATAGAAAGTTTGCCGGGGCTGATGTACTAGCAACTTCATATACTCTTTCACAAGGAATTAAAAAGTTAGGAGATACTGATTTAATAATTTGTGGAAAACAAACAACTGATGGAGATACTGCACAGGTTGGGCCAGAAATAGCAGAGTTTTTAGATATACCTCATGTTACTAATGTAACAAAACTAATAGAAACAAAAGAAAATAGTATAGTTGTGGAAGTAGATATGCCTAATACACGTGAAATTTGTGAAGTTAAATTTCCTTGTTTAATAACTGTTGAAAAAGAAATTTTTCAGCCAAGACTACCTTCTTTTAAATTAAAACTTGAAACTAAAGATAAAGAGATACCTATGATTAGTCTTAATGATTTTGAAGATAAAGATGAAAAACACTATGGATTAAATGGATCTCCAACTCAGGTTTTAAAAATATTCCCACCTACATCAAATGTAGAAAAAGAGATGTGGACAGGGGATGATGTATCATCTCGATTATTAGATAAAATAAAAGAGTTAAAGTTAGTATAAGGGGGAGACTTAAAGTGGCTAAGATAATTATAAACCAAGATAAAGCAAAAGAATTAGAAAAAGTATTAGACATATGTCCTTTTGGAGCTATAGAGTTAAATGATGGAAAATTAGAAATTGGTGCTGGATGTAAGATGTGTAAGTTATGTATAAAAAAGGGACCAAAAGGTGTATTTGAATTTATAGAAGAAGAAGTTGTAAAAATAGATAAAGATCAATGGAAGGGTATAGCAGTATACGTTGATCACCATGAAGGAGATATACATCCTGTAACATTTGAGTTAATAGGAAAAGCTAAAGAAATGGCAAGAAAAATTAATCAACCAGTTTATTGTATATTTGTTGGAAGCGATGTAAAAGACAAAACTGATATATTACTTTCTTATGGTGTGGATAATGTATTTGTATATGACTATAAAAATTTAAAAGAATTTAAAATAGAGCCATATACTGCATGTGTAGAAGATTTTATAAGTAAAGTAAAACCAACTATATTATTATTTGGTGGGACTACAATTGGAAGAAGTTTAGCTCCAAGACTTGCGGCTAGATTTAAAACAGGGCTTACAGCAGACTGTACAATACTTGATATACAAGAGAATACTGATTTAGACCAAATAAGACCTGCTTTTGGTGGAAATATAATGGCACATATACACACGCCAAACCATAGACCACAATTTGCTACAGTTAGATATAAAATATTTACAGCTCCGGAAAAAGTTGAACATCCAACAGGCGAAGTTACTTTATGTAATATAGATGAAAATAAATTAGTATCTAATATAGATGTTTTAGAAATTAACAAGAAAAACAAAGAAGTTGGGATAGAAGAAGCAGAAGTTATAATAGTTGGAAGTAGAGCTATAAAGAAAAAAGAAGATATGGAAATGTTATATAAATTAGCAGACTTACTAGGAGGACAAGTTGCAGGGACTAGACCTTTAGTAGAAGCTGGATGGATAGATGCTAAAAAGCAAATTGGGTTAAGTGGTAGAACTGTAAAACCTAAGCTTATAATAACTTGTGGAGTATCAGGGGCAATACAATTTGTTGCAGGTATGAATGGATCAGACTGCATAATATCTATAGATAAAGATGAAAAAGCTCCTATATTTGATACAGCGCACTATGCAATTGTTGGAGATATTTACGATATAATACCTAAACTTATTGAAGATTTAGAACTTGAGAAATCAAACGGTGATGAATTGGTAGATGAAGTTGCAGCTATATTAGAATAAGGACTGGGGGAAATCATAATGTATAAAAAAATAGATGAAAAAGATATTGAGTTTTTAAAAGGTTTATGTGGATTAGAAAATGTTTTATGTGGAGATGAGATAAATGAAGATTATTCTCATGATGAATTAGGTGGAGTAGAAAAATATCCAGAAGTATTAGTAAACGTTCATAGTACACAAGAAGTTTCTAAAATAATGAAATATGCATATGAAAATAATATACCTGTAACACCTAGGGGTCAAGGAACAGGATTAGTTGGTGCTGCTGTAGCTATTTATGGTGGAATAATGATAAACCTAAGTCAAATGAATAAAATATTAGAATTAGATGAAGAAAACTTAACATTAACAGTTGAACCTGGAGTGTTACTTATGACTATAGGTCAATATGTAAGTGAAAGTGATTTATTTTATCCACCAGATCCAGGAGAAAAAAGTGCAACAATTGGTGGAAATATAAGTACTAATGCAGGGGGAATGAGAGCTGTTAAATATGGAGTTACAAGAGACTATGTAAGAGGGTTAGAAGTTGTACTTGCAAATGGAGAAATAATAAATGTTGGAGGAAAAGTTGTAAAAAATAGTTCTGGATATAGTATAAAAGATTTATTAGTAGGTTCAGAAGGAACATTGGGGATAGTAACTAAAGCTATACTTAAATTATTACCATTACCTAAAAAAGATATAAGCTTGCTTATACCATTTTCAGATTTAGGGACAGCAATAGAAACAGTTCCAAAGATAATAAAATCTAAATGCATTCCAACAGCAATAGAATTTATGGAAAGAGACGTAATACTTGCAGCTGAAGAGTTTTTAGGTAAAAAATTCCCGGATAATACATCAGATGCTTATCTATTATTAAAGTTTGATGGAAATAGTAAAGAAGAAATTGAAAAAGCTTATGACCAAGTGGCAAAACTTTGTTTAGATTGTGGAGCTTATGATGTATTTATATCAGATACGCAAGAAAGAAATGAATCTATATGGTCAGCAAGAGGAGCATTTTTAGAAGCTATAAAAGCTACTACAAGTGAGATGGATGAGTGTGATGTTGTTGTACCGAGAGATAAAGTTGCAGAGTTTATAAAATTCACAAATGAACTTCAAGAAAAATTAAATATAAGAATAAAAAGCTTTGGTCATGCAGGAGATGGAAACTTACATATTTATATATTAAGGGACGATTTAAATAAAGAGCAATGGAATGAAAAATTAAAAGAAGCTTTTGAAAAAATGTATGAAAAGTCTAGAGAGCTTAATGGACAAGTTTCAGGAGAACATGGAATAGGATATGCAAAAAAAGAATATCTAAATCAATCTCAAAGTGAATCATATATGGAGTTAATAAAAAATATAAAATTAGGGTTTGATCATAAAAACATACTAAATCCAGGAAAGATATATTAATAATATAAATAATAAAAAGAGTCGATTTTAAAAATCGACTCTTTTTTACGAAAAAATACATAAAAATCAACTTAATTATATACAAACAAACAAAAATATAGTAAAATAATAAAATAGTAAAAAAGTTAGAATTCTAATTAAATAAGGAGGCGACTATGAAAAAGAAAATATTTTTGATGACTGCATTAATTTCAACTATGATTTTAACAGGTTGTTCAAGTGATGATATAAAGGAAAAAAAAGAAGAAAAAAACACTACTGAAGAAAGTAGTGTAGATATTGATGTAGCGGGTAAAATAAGAGATAAATTTGGTGAAATTGATACAGATTCACATATAAGTTCATTAAGTGAATTTGCACATAGTTTTTCTAATAAAGTTGATGATACTAAATCTACATTAAAAGATATAAATAATTCGCTAGATTCAGCAGGAGAATTAACAGATGGATTGGATTCAAAAATTAATGATGCAAGTAGTAAAATAAATAGTGCTAGAGAAGATATTGATTTAGCTAAAAATAATGTGAGTTCTAAACTAGGTAGTACTACAGATAAACTAAATTCAGCATCAGATAAGTTAGGATTAGCAAAAAATAAAGTAGAGAATTCAAAACACAAAGTAAGTGATAAAATCAATAAGGCAGATAACGATATAAACAATGTAAAAGACAAAGTAAATGAAATGGATAGAAATATAGATAACGTAAGAGGGAAAGTAGATAATAAGGTTAATGATGCGAAAAATAAAATAGGAGATACAAAAAATAAGATAGAGTACACAAAAAACAAAATAGAAGATAGAAAAAATAAGATAGAGAGTATTAAACATGATATATCAGATAAAATTCATAATAGAAACTAAAATTACAATAATATATTAGTTGCTGAGGATGTTATATGGAGGGAGTGATAGTATATTTTACTACACAAGCTGAAAAGATGCTTGAAATGTAGCTAAAATATACTATCACTCCCTATTATATTGTTTAATTTATAGATAAAACAATATATAGTAATTGACAAAACCTATAGAAGAAATATAATCAAGCGATTTAGTACTAAGTAAGAATAAGTAAATGAAAAGTTTTATATAATTATTGCATCAGAAGTTTAAACAGATTACTCTTACTCTAAGAGGATATTTATAATCTATTGATTATAAAT
>NZ_JAKEDR010000019.1 GCF_023653455.1 Paraclostridium ghonii | reverse complement strand
ACATATTAAATCTCTGTTAGGAATAACTTTAAATATTTTTTGTGATAAATTAAGAAAATATAAATTATTTTTAGTATTACTTTCATTATATAGTAATCTAAATGAACTTTTTATTAAAAAACCAGAAATAATTAAATATAAAATTATAGTATATATATTTAAAATTTCATCAAAGGGAATAACAAAAGCCTCATGGGTATAAGCATAGCTTGTAACTAATAATAGAGCCTTTATTATCGATGAAACTGTAGTGTATTTTTCGTTTGTAAGTTTACTTTTAATTGCCAGTTGTAAACAAATTATTAAACTTGAACTCATTAAAAAAAATATAAAATTTCCAAAGTAGTTTAAGTCTAAAGGTATTATTACAAAAGTTAATAAAATATATAATAATCCTAAATTTTTATACATATAAAAGTTTTCAATACTCTTAAAATCTAATTTATTAAAATATGTCTTTACATTAAATATTTTTTTTTCTAATTTTTTAGGAATTACACCTTCAAAAGACATAGCTAATATAATTGCTGTTAAAAGCACTGTCAGTTCATTGTAATGACCTATTTTAAACTGAGCAAACTTTAATCCAAACAATATAGCTGATATAACAGCAAATAAAGTTACAATGTTAAAAAAACCATATATCTTAAATCTTTGTCTAACTATTTCTATATTTAACTTAAATACTTCTATCAAAGATCTCACTCTCCAAATTTAATATGTCTTTTTTGTTTATCAATTCTTTCTTTAAATTACCATTTTGTAAAAGTACAAATTTATCACATATATCAGCTAAAGTATCTAGTATATGTGATGATATTAAAATAGTAGATTTTTCTTTTAACGATGAAATAAATTTTTTTAATGTAGATATATATGCTAAATCAATACTATTAAATGGTTCATCTAAAATAATTAAATCATAGTCTTTTAAAAACACTGGAATTAAAGTTAATTTTTTTTTCATACCTAATGATAATTTTTCTATTAATGAATCCTTTTTATCTTTCATATCAACTTTCTCAAGTATATCATTTACAGAAATATTTGTTTTTGAGTATTTAATAATAAGGGTTATAAATTCCTCAACAGTAAGGTATTCATATGCATCTAAATCCGAAGGAATATATAGTATTGATGTATCACTCCAATTTTCAACGCTAAAATTACCAATAGGTTTTATATATCCAGAAAGAATGTTCATTAGAGTACTTTTCCCTGCTCCATTCTCTCCTAAAAGTCCAATTATAGAATTTTTTTCTAAATTTAAGTTTTCTACATTTAAAGAAAATGTAGGATATTTATGTGAAATTTTATTTATAAACATATTAGTTAAATCCTTTCGAATAATATGATGTTTGATTTTTTATTTACATAATATTAAAAAAGTAAAACTGCAATCTCAGTTGGATAACAGTTTTACTTTTAATTATGTATTAAGTTTTATCCAAATATTTTTCTTATGAAATCAAATACTTCTACACCTAAACTTAATAACATATCTCTGTTAGCCCAAGCCCAAGTAACAGCTTTTAATCCATAATTCCATACAAAATCTAATATTGCAGTCCACATAAACATTACCTCCAGTTAATAAAATATTTTTCCCTTGTTTTCAAGGTCAAGTTCATTTTAATATTTTTATAAGTATTTTTAAAATGATTATAAGAATATTGAAATCCTTTGCCTAATTTAAATTAATACTAAATAACAATAAAAATAAATTCACTAAAACCATTGGAATTACTATAAAAACATTAGAATTTAATTAAGTAATATATGTGAATACAAACCGAATAGATTTTTGTTTTATAAGAATATTGGTAATTTTCGTATATTTCCTGCTAAAATTATTATTATTATCATATTTATTTTTTATTTAATATCTTTTTTCTAAATTTATTTGATAGTAGGTTCCCCCTATCAACCTGAACGATTATATCATAATTTACTAGATATAGTTATAACTTTGTATTTAAATATTACAAAATATGGAGTTCTCATTTTTTTAGAATGTAGTATTTTGTGATGAATACCCTAAATAATCATTTTTAAAGTTAAAAGTTAATTCTATACCTTCTTATAATTTTTTTCTAAATACATAAAAAAACTGCTACCCTAAATTGGATAGCAGTTTTTTTTATTATGCATTTAGTTTTTAACCAAATATTTTTCTTATGAAATCGAATGCTCCCATACCTAAACTTATTAACATATCTTTGTTATCCCAACACCACATAATTGCCTTAAATCCATATTGCGCTACAAAAGCTAATATTGCAGTCCACATAAACATTACCTCCAGTTAATAAAATATTTTTCCCTTGTTTTCAAGGTCAAGTTTATTTTAATATTTTTATAAGTATTTTAAAAATTATCATCAGAATATTAAAAATCTTTGTTTTATTTAAGTTAATACTAAGTAAAAATAAAACTAAACTTTCTAAAACCCTTGAAATAGCTATGAAAATATTTTAATTTAATTAAGAAGAATATCTAGATACAAATCTGCAGTTTCTTATTTCGTTAAAATTTTGGTAAAATTTGTATGTATGTTGAGAAAATTATGATTATTATCATATATATTTTTTATTCTCTAACAAAGAGAAAACTCACTCCAGTTCTCTGTTAGTGTTTTTTGGGTTTTAAATTTGTATATATACCTATACATTGAATAAAACCTTTACTATTAGATTAACAATCCTTTCAAACACTTTATATGAATTTTTCATTATTTAACCTATTATAGTACTTTCCTATTAGTATAATAACATTTTGTTAATCAATAGCTTTATTTAGTTTGGATTTTATTTCATTTACATCATCAGATAAATGTGTAAGTACTTCTAATCGATCAGTCATATTTTCTATTATTCTTTGATATTTTTCTTCTCTTTTTTCTTGTATCTCATCTCTTTTTTCTTGAGCCTTTAGTATATAAAAAATTAAAGAAACAGAAAGTATGGCCCAAACCCCTTGAGTTGATGCCATTTCAAAAAGTTCATTGCTCATTTCTTACCCTCCTCATTTATAAACTCTCTTTATTATAAAAAAGGATTTATATAGCTTAATTGTAAACCCTATATTTAAAATTTAATTCTTTTATACATTATCGTAGTCAAAAATAAATAAAGCATCTAAAATAGTTAAAAAGTCTTAGATTTTATATAAAACCTAAGACTTTTTATTAATATTATTAAAATTATTGCCCCTTTAGTTCAATTAACCCTACTGATGGAGTATTAAATACTCTAAATCTTAGAAATTTAGGACCACTAGCCCCTAATCCAGAATTAACATATTGTGTTCTTCCTCCATAATAATGTACACCTTTAATATTCATTTCACCAGGGAAAAATCCAGAGTTAGGAGAAGCAACAGCTCCTATAAATGGCATCCTAACTTGTCCTCCATGTGTATGACCCGATATACTCATGTTCCAATCAATGGTTTTATTTTGCATTCCTAAATTATCATCTTCATCCTTAGATTGCATTTCTTTTAGATTTTTTATTATTTGAGGAAACTTATCAATGTCAACGCTTTGATGTGTTACATTTATAGAAAATGGATTTTTAGCATTACTATATTCTTGTCCAAATTTATATCTTTCGTACAATAATTCTTGTTCTAGTTTTAGTCTTTCTTGATCCACACCCTCTCCTTCTCCTACGTTAGAAAGTTCTGATATACTTTTATCTATATCATCATATAAATGATATTCACGAGGTGTTAACCAAATTGATTCATTATCTTTTTTTATCTCATCACCTATATAATCTAAGCTTTTCACATTATACTTAGTAAATAAATCAAAAAACGGATGACCTTTTACTAATTCATTAATTCCTGAATATCCATCTGCATTTCCTAAAACGAAATACTTTGGTATATCATCATTAATTCCTTTTAACAAGTCTTCTAATGGTTTTAAATCTTTATTTTTATCCACATAATCACCAGTAAATAGTACTAAATCATAATCTAACTCATTTATTTGATTTATTAACTTTTCTTGATTTTTACCAAATTCTCTTCCATGCAAATCACTTATTTGAAGTATTTTATATCCTTCAAAATTCTTCGGTAAATCTTTATGTTTCATAACAACATTATCAACAGCTATTGAATTATTATCTTTTGCTATATAATAAGCAAGGACAAATAATGTCACTATTCCCAAACATAATATTATTTTTAAAAACTTCTTCTGCATTGATATTCTCCTTGTTATAATTATATATTTTAGAATAAGTACATAAACTTATTCTAAAATATATATCTTAAATAAATTATAAGTAATTCTTAAGATTTCTTAAGTTGTAATAATATACTTTTGCATAATTTAGGCCATCATTTCTATAAAAGTTCTTGAATCATAGTGAATATCTATACTGTAATCTATTTTTAATATTATTAATAGCAAAAATGTCTAACAAAACCTAAAATTTAACTATATAAAAATAGAGATAATCTACTCATTTGAGATTATCTCTATCAGAACACAATTACTTGAGCCTTATATATTTGTTAACTAGCTTTTTAATGTAATTTTTTATAATAACTGTAAATAATTACATTTAACATAACCAAGACCTTTATTTCCATTAAAGCCTTCTATACTTATCCAATCATTTAAGCAATATTGTAAGTTAACTATATCTCCACATTTAACTTGTCCTATTACATCACATTCAGTTCCTCTATCATATCTAACATTTAAAATATCAGCTATAACTCTAGCTTTTTTCCCAGAGTAGTCCCCGTTTTTGAATCCTTCATTTGCCGGGGTTAAATTATCCTCTATATAATCTACTTCTAAATGCTTACATATGCCTTTAGCAATGGAATCAGCAAATTCTTCTTGTTTATTTTTAAGTAAATTAACATCTTCGCTATTAGAAATAAATGCTAGCTCTATTAAACAAGCACTCATATTAGTCTCTCTTACAACATGGAAGTTTCCTTCTTTTACGCCTCTATTTTTAGTATAATTTTCAGAGTTTATTATTTCAGCATTAACCTTGTCTGCTAAGGCTCTATACTCAAATTTATAACAATAAGTTTCTACCCCTTGTGCAGAAGTTGTATCTGAACTATTTGTGTGTATAGAAACAAAACAATGTGCAC
Source organism: Paraclostridium ghonii (assembly GCF_023653455.1). Classification (GTDB taxonomy): domain Bacteria; phylum Bacillota; class Clostridia; order Peptostreptococcales; family Peptostreptococcaceae; genus Paraclostridium; species Paraclostridium ghonii. The sequence goes on along the minus strand of NZ_JAKEDR010000019.1, from coordinate 24,043 downwards.
CCCAGCTGTTTGCATCTGTGCTTCTATATTCTAGAGTTTTATAAGCATCTGTTGTTCTTGACATTTTTATTTCTAAATTGCATTTTTTTAATTTTGCTTCTATTTTTTTAGCAACAGATAAAACTATATCCTTTTCTTGAATTCCATTTCCCACAGCTCCTGAATCTATTCCTCCATGACCAGGATCTAAATAAACTTTTTTCATATTAACTCACCTCATTTTCATATCTCATGTGATGTCTAGAACAAATTTGATTCAATATTGGTAAAATCAATGGGGCAATAGTTTAAAACTATTGCCCATTGATTTTTACTTATTTAAAACTATTTTAAAATTCTTAATTAAATATATATATACCACTTTACAAGTTATTAGCAAATAATCCCTTCCTTCAATTAATTTTAAAATGATTTACTTCAGTAATATAGTTATTTTAAAGAATTATTTATAACTAGTGTATACAACTATAAGAATAAAATATTGAGATCTTAAATTAACTATTAATTAAAACTTTTATTTATTATATTTAAGCATTTGTAAACATTCCATCTGAATCTATCCAACCCTCATCTTGACATATAAAACTCCATTGTTTCTCGCTATAATCATCTTTTTCAGTTTCCCAATCCCATAAGTATAGATATACGTCAGAATCCACAGACCTTTTCCCTACAAGTCCTTGAGGTATTACATTTCCATTTTTTGACATCCATGTTTCTTTTTTTATCTGAATCCAATTGTCCTTCTTTAAGCTCATTAACTTAAATCCTTTCGGATCATCTACTTCAGATAAAAGTGCAGTTGTCAACTTTAAATACTTTTGAGATGTATCTATAGTAGAGTTAAATCCTACGAAATTATGTCCTGACTTAAGCTTAATATTAATAAGATCATCCTTTTTAGGCATTATATCAGTAGTTTTACTTTGACTATCTTTTTGTAAAAGAACATCATATCCACGATATAATCTAGGAATATAGCTTCCATCACCTGTTGGATCAAAAACTGCTTTAGGTTGAAGACTAATTTTATTATTAGTACTTTGTAATCCACGACCTTGGTAAGCTATATTTATCATATTATAAGTTTTATTATATGCTAAAGGTTCTCCCCAATAATCTCTTATATCACTATCTTTAAAATAACTACTAAATAGTTTTCCTACTTCAGTTTGAGACAAAGCTTTTTCATAGATATTAAACTGATCTAATCTTATAAATTGCTTTTTATTTTTATTTCCAACTAACTGTAATGTTATTGGTAAAGTATTTGTTATCTCATCTAATCCTGAAAGTGAAACAGCATTTTTTTGAGCTCCATCTACATATATTGTACAATTCCCATCTTTATTGTTAATAATTGCAACATGTCTCCATATATTATCAGATACCTTTGTATTTGATAGAGGTATTTCTATCGTTTTTTGTTGAGTTCCTTTAAGAGTCCATAGAAGTATTCCATTTTTAATAGAAATTTTAAAACCTTTAGTAGCAGTATCCATATTATTAACTATAGTATATTCATTGTTGAGGTCTTTATCTTTATCAAATTTGTTATATCTAGGTACTCTTATCCAAAAACTTAAACTGAAATTTTCAGAATCTAAAAATCTTAAATTTGTATTTTTTTCTATTTGAATACTTGAATCTTGAGTAGAATTTAAACGAATAGATTCATTGTCTCTGCCATGAACTACTCTAATATCTGTGCCTATAGTTAAGTTAGCCCATTTTTTTGATAAATTTTGTATTTTCCCATTTCTAACTCCTAAACTAAATACTAAAGCATCTTCTAAAGCTTTTTCTAAAATAACTTCATCTGTTAATGAATCAGATTTCATTAAATTTGTTAAAAGTGAGAAATCAAATTTAATTGGTCTAAATCCATTATTTACATCTGCCTCTACTTTTTTACATTCACTTATTTCTGCTATCCCTCTATTTGAAAATTCATCTATATTTGTATATATATTAAATAGAGTATTTTTATCAAATTCTTCTAAATTTTTATGTACTTTAGGAAGTATTTCTTCTTTAAAATATAATATTGAACTTTTTTCAAGAAATTTTTCAGCATTTTTCGTAGCCTCTTTTACTGAGGCTTCTATACTTCCAATACAGTCTACTGATGCCCACATTAATTTGCGTTCTTCTTTTTCTTCTAGTCCCTCCTTATGCCTTGCATATTCAATGTCTACCCTATTTTTTATAACCCCTGCTTGATAAGAAAGCGCTTGGTAAAAATGATTTAGCCTTTGTTCTATTTGAATATTTACCTGTCCATACCATTGATGTGCCACGAAGCTATATACTGAATGCCATCTTTTATTCCTTTCATCAATTACATTATCTATTGCTTTTCTAAATTCCTCTAAAGATTTATATTCTTTATAAGCCTCAAATGCACCCAATAAAGGAATATTTAACTCTGGAGCTATATCTAATAAAATTATAAGCCCTGTATTTAATAAAGCATTCTTAAAATCTCCAATAAGTACATTTTCACCGATACTTAAAAGTTGTCCTACATAAGGTATATAATAAAGAGTCTCTTTACCAGCTCTTTCAAGCTTATCAAAGGTTCCAGTTTCGGATGAAAAAATGTCCGCTATAGCTTCTAACCACGTTATAACGTTGGCAGCGGTGTTAGCAATTGGCACTACAGTATTGAATTGTTTTGCTGTACCACTAAATGGTGTATATATCTTATTATTATCATTTATTGCTTCTACAACACAATCATTAGGCTTTTTTGATTTACTAGGAGCTACCATTGTTAATTCAATTGAGCTATTCTTTGGTTTTTGTGCTTCTAGGTAATGATACGTTGTTATGTTCTTTACGTTTATTGTACTATCATTATCTGGTATTGGTTCTTCCCTTGAAGACTTATAAGTATCCTTTATTTGAGGTAATTTTGTACTATCTATAACTTCCCCAGTATCACTAATTTTTTTACTTGGGAATTTGAAATTTTTAAAATACGATGTATCTGATACTGCAAATACATCCTTTTTATCTACACTTGCAATTATGTCAGCCATGATTATTTATTGTCAAAAATCTATAAATATCTATAAATTTTATTTAATTGCTACTTAAATATATCTCTTTTTAAAATTTAATTATAATACAAAGCCCTGATTTAATTAATAATTTATAATAGTAAATTACGGTACAACAAACCTTAATATAAGAAACTAATTATCCTTATCTAAATTTACACTTATATTAAATTTTTCTGTACCTACCCTGAGGGGTTATTTTAATTATATTTGATAAATATTATATATCCAATCTTCTATGAGCTTATTGTATTTTTTATGATATTTTTACTTTTGACATACTCCTTTCCTTCTTTTTATATTTTTTGCTTACTTATTTTTGTAGTATTCTAAACTTTTTTTAAATTAGCTATAACTATCACTATATAAAATAAGCTTTTTTATATTTTTGTAAACGATATTATCAAGATATGCAAGAATCAATTATTGTATTGTACATTTGAAATTACGTAGTGCCCTCCTACGCATCTTTGGAGGATTCGTAATGAAATATTTTTTACTAATATCTTGTCCTTCTAAAAAACCTGAATTTAGTTTATAATTATTTTTAAAATCTACTACTTCTACAGGAGTCACATCTTCACTGTGTACAGCATATCTTGTTCTTATCCTCACATCACCTATCTCTTTGCAAAATTCACATTCTGTTAGGTTAGAAATATTGTTTTTTATTTTTAATGTCCCGTTTACAATATCTTCAATGGTATCTATTTTTATATTTTCATTTTTTGAAAGAAAACGCAAATTATTTAGAAAAACATCTTTTGCTTGAGTATCTGTTTTTACAAAGTCCTTAACTATTATTACGGTCTCTGCAAGCTTTTTCCAAAGAGTTTCAAGATGTTCAGTCGTTAGATCTTTTCCTCCAAATGTTAAAATTTCTGATAATGCTTCTTCACCACTTACAAGGTTTTTATCTTTTAATGCATTATACGGCACTTTAACATTATCAGGAAATGCAATTCCATATAAATTGTGCATAGAATGAACAAGTTCATGAAATAAAGTCAGTACTGGATCTGCAACACACTTATTATAGGCAATTAAATAATTAGGTGAAAATTCTATTGTAGATAAAATCCCCGTACCATTACTATGTTTCCCATTTGGGTCGTTTTCAAGACCCATACCATTATGGGTACATTTTTTCGTAAGTACATTTGAACCTGGCCCAGTTATCATAACATTAACTCGTCTTTTACCTGTATTTGTGTCTAAATATCTTGAAGGGGTTTGTTCTATAAATTTACCTTGTAAGTCTTTACTGTAAATAGGCTCTCCTTTTATAATTAGATTTAATAGTTTATTTCCTGTAGAATATGAATTCATTCTCTTTAAAAGAGTAGTCATATTTTTTAAATACTCATTCTTTTCACTGTCAGTTTCTAAATATATTTTTTTATCAACATGAGCTTTCTCTTTTTTAGATGTAATCCCTCCTTCATCCGTTGAAATATTTCCATATCTCGCAGGAACTAAAAGTATCTTATCAGCTACAAAAAAACCTTTATCAAAACTTCCTTTTTCATTTTTTACTAATATAATATCTTGATTATTAACTGGATCACTATAATTAAAATCTTTAATATTAATTGGAATCATAATTCTTCCTCCCTTATAATTTATTTGCAACATTTGATAGAAAATTCTCTAAATAATCTACTAAATATTAGCAACTTAATTTATTTTTAATCTTTCAATAATTTTGTTGGATTTCAATATATTTATTAACAGATTCTCTATTGGAATTCTCTCCTATCGTAAAGTTTAACTTTAATAAATACAATGTAATCTTGCATTAGGATAGGTATTAAATTTATATATCATTTTATTTGTATTAATCCAACATACTATCAACCACAATGGCTACCTCCTTTCTCTCTTAATATATAAAGGATAAAAAATACTAATTGTTAACCCTGATTTTCAATTTTTTTAATATTTTAATATATTGAAACGTATGATTTTCTATTCCTACAGATAAATTTTTCAGAAAAAATATATTCTAATTTATCATTCTTTTCACTTATTAACCTTGAAATTGAGTCTTTTATGCATTTATATTGTTCTTTTATGCATCTACATTCTACAACTAATCCATTTATTGTATAATTTAAATTAAATGTAATAAAATTTTTCTCATAGTTGGGATTATATATCAAGGACTAATCTGAATCTTTTAAAAAATTCGAATATTGGGTTTACAATTTAACAAAAATTTCCTTTTTTAAAATAAAAAGGAGAAAATCTATGACAAAAATTTATTCATTAATACACGAGTATAAAGAAGGTGATAAAAATAAAATTTTAGATTTAATACATAAGTTTGACCCATTACTTAATAAACTTCAAAGAAATAGTAATTATGAGGATATGAAACATGATCTTGTGTTGTTTTTATTTAAAATAGTAGATGAGATTGCAGTAAAACTTCATAAGTTTGAACATGATAAGCACATAATTTCATATATAGAAAAATCTATGAAAAATAAATATATACATATAAATAAACAAAACCAGAAAATATATAATTGTCAAGAAATATTTGATAACTATATGGTCGAAAATCAGTATGAGGAAAGTTTTAATCATATAATTTTTAATGATATAATCAAAGATCTAACCTCAAAAGAAAAATATGTAATACATAAGGTATATTTTGAAAACCTTCCTGAGTCGCAAATAGCAGAAAATTTAAATGTATCAAGACAAGCTATATATAAAACAAAAACAAGAGCTTTAAATAAGTTAAAAAAAAATATTGCCTAAAATTTAACATAAATATTTTTATATTTAAATCAAGGAAACTATTTATGTTTTACTAGCACCTAGCTTTAAGTTTTTAAAACTAGGTGTTTTTTATTATCTTATTTGATGTTTTATAATTACTCCATTTGAATTTATCTTCATCGTATTTATGTAGAAAAATCCATATCTTAAAAATCAAAATTTCAAATTATATATTTAAACCGGGTTTACAAAATGCATAGTTATTCCTTTTTATTTAATAAGTAATCACTTAATAAAAAATTTATCTTAGATAATAGGAGGAAAAAAATATGGAAAAAAATTATGAACAAAGTAATTCTATTCAACCTATTCAACCTTTTGGAGCTCCTGCAGGAGTAAATGTTATGTTTTCTATAGGTGGGACTATTATAGGCTTGATTAGTGGTCCAGGTTCAGCTGCTGTGAGTATACTAGGCACAGTCGTTGATATGCTTTGGCCTGATAGTCCTAGTGAACCAAATGTAACTTGGAAAGAAATGATGGAATATACATCAAATTTAATAGACCAAAAACTAAAAGACGACACAATAAAGAAGGCAGAAGGCCAATTAAACGGATTGAAGTCTCTTCTAGACGACTATGATCAAGCTTTAGAAAATCTTTTACACGCTAGGAAAGTTTTAGGATTTAGTAGCCCTGTTACAGCTCTAAGTGAAAGTACTTTAAAAAGTCTGATAAATGGAGTGCATCAATCCTTTGTTCAAACTGTTCCGGCTGCTTTTGCAATTAATGGTTATAACACAGCTTTATTACCTGCATATGCAAATGCTGCAAATCTTCACTTATTATTTTTACGTCATGTTCTTATTGATCAAATTAAATTAGGTCTTGATTCTGAAGATTTCAAGCGTTATACAAATGCACTATCTACTAAAACAACAGAATATATTGATTATTGTACAAGCACATATAAAAATGGTTTATTCTCACAAAAAGAAAGAGGATGGACATACTTTAATAAATATCGTAGAGATATGACTTTAGCAGTACTAGATATAATTTCTTTATTCTCAAATTACGATCCAAAGAATTATAATCCAACTTATGATAAAAGTGGTAGGAATATAGAATCTTTTGATATCTATTTATATTCAAAACCAATAAAAACAGAAATTACTAGAGAAATATATTCGGATGTAATAAATGATGATGTTTATGGAGTTATGCATGTTGACCATGATATAAACGAAAAGAATTTTATACGTCCACCTCATCTTTTTACTTGGTTAGAACAATTGAAACTTGTTACAACAAGAGATTTTTCAAATGCAGGTTTTATTTTTTTAAGCGGGCATCAAAATAAGTACTCGTTTACTCCTAGAAGTATAAGTTCATTATATTCTGGAGAATTTTTTGGACAAGGAACAGATTACCCAAATGCAACAGAATCTTTTATAGATTTAAATAGTAATTCTTATGTATATAATTTAGCTACAGAAAGTTATAAATGGGTTTATCCATGGTATGACCCTGTATGTATTACAAAAATTAATTTTTCTACAACAGATGGAAAAGGTTCAAGAAATTTAATTTATGGTGGTAATGTGAGTAAAGAGGTTAATAAAAATGAGTTTAACTTCTTAAATAAAGAAGGTTCTGGACCTTCGACTTTTAATAACTACAGTCATGTTTTATCGTATATGCAAAGTTTTGATGCTTTTAATGGTGATAGAAAGAAAAAAGGGTATATATTTACTTTTACACATAGTAGTGTTGATCCTGAAAATGTAATTGCTACAAATAAAATCACACAAATTCCAGCTGTAAAAGCTTATGACATAATAAATGCTAACGTTGTTTCAGGTACTTCTTATACTGGAGGGGATATCGTTGAACTTTATAATAAGAGTGGAGTATCTGATTCTTATATAAAAATAAAATTTGTTCCAGAAATTAATAAAAAATATCGTGTTCGTTTACATTACGCTTCAACTGGTAATACTACTGTAAATTTATATGATTACTCATATACTTCAGTAAAAAATATATCTTTAGATAAAACAATTGAATCTAAATCTGATTTAGATAAATATAGAGCATTTAAATATATAGATACTGATTATATCGCAACAAGCAACTATTCATATCACAATACAATGAGTATTACTAAATCTGGATTATCTGCTAGAGATAATGCGTTCGTTTATATAAATAAAGTTGAACTTATACCTATTGACTAGTGTATAGTATAGTAAATCTTTACTGTTTTCGAAGCAGGTTGTTTAATTTTATATATACACATTAAAGCTCTTTACATAAGCATTAAGAGCTTTCTATATAAAATTTTATTACTATATTTTCAAATTATTAATGTAACTATAAAGTAACATTGTTTTAACTTAGTTATTTTATAGTTACACTTTAATTCTTACTAAATTATTCTGATTTTCTTCTACCCTTTAGCTTATTCTTTTTGTTATAAATGTCTATATTCTTTTTATTTATTTCAACATCTTCAAGTAATGGAGTAAGTAGATTTCCAAATAGCTTAGACATAGTTACATTAGAATCTATAACTACTGTTTTTAATTTATCTACTATTTCTTTATCTAAAGTAACTCCAACTTGTTCTTTGGTTTTCTTCTTTTCTTTTTTTACTATATCATATATAGATAACGAAGATTTAGTTTCATTAGGTTCATTTACAATAGTTGATTTTTTAGTTGTAGGAACCTCTTCATTTAATAAATTTATATCTATTTTAGGCATCTATAGCACATCCTTTTCTTTTAATTCTTTTATCATATTTTCAACTTCTTCTTTACTGAAATGAGATTGTCCGTTCTTTTTTAAATAATCGCTTATACTCAATTTACTTAGTAATGATTTTTCAACAAAAGTATTTCTTCTTATAAATGAATGTAACATTATATTTTTTAGCTCTTCAAACTTCTGAAGGTACTGATCAAATAAATCAGATATTTGTGTTCTTTGCTTTTCATATCCAACTAAAACAGTAGCTTTAATATCATTATCTTCTTTTTCTAAATAGTATTTATCTCTACTCCATAGTTCCTTAAATAAAGCAGCTCCTCTTAAAGAAGATATGTTTTTGTCCATTATAGGTACTATTATCGAGTCTGCTAAATAAAGTATGTTTTTAGCTGTTAGATTGTAACTAGGAGATAAGTCACAAATTATGTAATCATATTTTTCAAGTACATCAATGTTTTTCATGTACCATCTCGCAAGGACTTTTTCTCTAGCTGGTTGTAAGCTTATTTTTTCATCTAACATAGCTAGACCTATATCAGAAGGTATTATATCTATATTAGGATAATTTGAATTTGGACACTTAACAATTACTTCTTCTGCACTTAATCCATCAACTATATCTATAGTTGTTTTATCTTCATGATTAACTTTATATACGTATTGAGTAAGATTTTCTTGTAAGTCTAAGTCCCATAATAATATCTTTGTATTTTCATCTTTTGCTAGTTCATATGCAGTTATTATAGACATAGAAGTTTTGTAAATACCGCCTTTTATATTGAAATAAGTTATTAACTTAGTTTGCATTATTTATCCTCCAAGTTTTAAAATAGTTATATTTATATAATATCATAATTTAAACTTTTTTGAAATTAAATAAAAATAAAAATAAAACTATAAAATAACTTAGTTATTTTATAGTTTTATTTTTATTATGTAATTTTTTATAGAAAACAAATGATATATTTCTTACTCTTATTTTTCTAGTTAGAGACCTATTTAATTTATTTAACATATAATTTAATAAATTTTAAATTTACAACACAAATTAACACATATATTTATGCTATTTTTAAAAAACTTCATATACAAAATGTCGTACATCCATTGTATTTCAACCTTTTTTAATATATTATTATAAATAAACGTCAAGTAAATATCAATTTTTTTTACCATTTCTTTAGAGCATTAATTTAAATTATTATTACAAATAAGGAGGAGATTTATTAAAATGAGTAAAAACTTTATAGATATGCTAATTGAAACAAAGGATCTTAAAAACTCCTTATACAGTATTTTTAAACATAGCTTTTTATATCATTCAAATAAAATAGAAGGTAGTACATTTACAAAAGAATCATTAGCTTTATTATTAGATAAAAATGTTGTTACAGGAAAACATACATTAGACGATGTTCAAGAAACAGTAAACTCTAGTTATATATTTAATGGAATCATAGAAACTCTAGGAAAGAAGATTGATAATCAATTTCTAAAAGACCTTCATGCAAGACTTATGTTTAATACGACTATGCACCAAAGGGGTTATTCAGGAATATATAAAACAATACCTAATATGATAATAGGTACCAATGCTAAAATAGCTCAGCCATTTGAAGTTGACCCTAATCTAGATGAATTACTTGAGTGGTACTATAAACTAGACAATATCACATTAGCAGATATATCTATCTTTCACCATAGATTTGAATTAATTCACCCATTCCAAGATGGAAACGGCCGTATCGGACGATTCCTTATGTTAAAGCAAATGCTTGAAAATAATCTACCTGTAAAAATAGTATCTTGGGATAGTGAAGATTTATATAGAGAAAGTCTAAATTTATGTGATGCAGATTACTATGAACCTTTAACTAAGTACTTAGAAAGCCTTCCTGATTTTAGGAAAGAATATAGACAACTTTGGGATTTCAATTAATATAGATTATGAAAAAAGTAGTAGGATACCTTAGAATATCTACCTCATCACAAATTGACAATACCTCTATAGAAATGCAACGTGAAAAGATAGAGCTTTACTGTAAATTAAACAATATAGAACTAGTAAATACATATGTTGACGAAGGATGGTCCGCAAAAGACTCCGACAGGCCGTCTTATAATAAAATGATTGAATTTATATCAAATAAAAATAATGGAATCGACACAGTTATAGTTTATAAAGCCGATAGAATACATAGAAGTCTTAAAAACCTAATGATAATGGTAGATTATCTACAAGAAATAGGAGTAGGATTTATATCACTTACAGAGCAATTCAACACTAACACGGCTCAAGGTCTTCTTTTTCTTCAAATGATAGGGAGTTTCTCTGAGTTTGAAAGAAAATTAATATCAGAAAGAACCCACTCTGGTAGAGTAGCTAAAGGAAAGAAAAATTTATTCCCTGGTGGTAGAGTACCCTTAGGGTATAAGTTGATAGAAAACGATACTTTGTCAGTTAAACATGATGAAGCCGAAATAGTAAAAAATATATTTAAACTTAGAAGTAAAGGACTTTCATATGAAAAAATTGGACTTAAATACAACTTCACAAAACAAAGAGTAGCTTATATAATTTCAAATCCTATTTACACAGGAATATATAAGTATGATGGAAAAGTAGAAAAAAATAAAATCAACTTACAAGTTCCACCTATAGTCAGTCGCTATATGTGGAATAAGGTTAATTCAAAATGCAATTAGACATGTTTTATTGAAAACAGCACAACTTTAATAACATATTTTTTGTAAGCTATATTCTTATATATAGCTTACAATTATATTATAGCTATTATTACATATAGTTTGCAGGTATACTTTTATCGTATTATACGATGTAAGCTAATAAAAATATACTTGTAAACTAATTGTAAGCTATATGTAATTTTTAATAGGGGTGATTAATTTGATTAAAGACGAGTTTAATAAATTGGGCATAGATAATCAAGTAGAATATTTAAATATAAATTTAAGAGAAGGACTTTCTTTAACTAAAGTTTGCAAAAACATTGGAATTGCAAGGAGTACAGTAGGTGGAAGAGTTTCAAAACAAGGATACATTTTTAATAAAGAAATCAATCAATACGTTTTAAAAGATAAACCCATCTCCGGACGACCTTACAGTAAGCTTACAGTAAGCAACCACCTTACAACCGAAAATAAAGCGTTTCCGCAAAATGATGAATTAGACTACTTAAATGCAGAAAGTACTATTGTAAGCAAAACTATTACAAATTGTAATAATGAAAATAGTGGACTTATTTTAAATTCAATTGACTCAGATAACCTTACTTATTTGCTTAAAAATATAGATATATTAAAAGATTTTATAGAAGGCAATAAAAATGAATCTTCTAATAATCAGGTAAATAATTTAGAAGATATAGTTAACGATATTTATAAGTTCAAACAAGAAAAAAGAAACTATAAGGTTAAAAGTTTAAGAATTGATGAAAGCATTTTAAGTGATTTTGAAACTATAGCTAGTGAGCTATATAGTAAAGGAATCAATCAGCAAGAATTTTTAAATTATATATTAAAATCGTATATTGATTTTTATAAAAGCTTTGAACTGTAATTAAAAACATTAAAAGACTGTAGTATGAGCAATTTTTAATTACCATACTCAGTTCTTTTTTTACATTATTTTTAACTACTTTATATTTAATACACAACTTTATAAGAAAATGTAACTAGCTAACACCTCTATATCCTGATATTTACGTAAATATAGGATGTTGAATAGATTTTAGCCATCTTAAAAAATTTGATTCCCTTTTTTCCTAGGTTTAATTTTCATATTATTTTTATTCTACCTTTATACGGGTGGAGATAGCACTTTAATATGTAAAATTAGTATACTGACATTATATCTTATCAAGAAAATATACTTGGCTACTAAACTCAAGGGGAATAATTTAAAGAATATTTAGATGTTATCTATGTAGCCTAAGTACTTTTATATGTATTTCTAATGTAATAGGTTAGTTCAATTTGATATTGCAATTTATCTTAATTTCGCTAGTTCTAAATCTTCATAACTTAAACAATTAATAATTTTCCCCTTTTCAACTATTATTATTTCATCAAAATATTTTAAGCTTTCATCCATTTTATGTGTTATAACAATACTTAAAATATCTTCTAGTTCACTCACTATCTCTATGACTTGATCAGAACTATATTTATCAAGTGAAGAAGTTACCTCATCTAAAAGTAGTACCTCTTTAGAATTTAATAGTGCTCTCATAAGTGATATTTTTTGTTTTTCCCCACCAGATAAATGCTCTCCATTATATCCAATAGTATAATTTACATCACTTATATAAGATTTTAATTTATCGCTTAAAGGAAGTAATTGTACCCATAATTTTATTTCTTCATCTTTTGCTAAATCATTATTAAATAGCAATATGTTATCCTTTATTGATGAATTAAATAAAAAATCATCTTGATGAACAAATGATATTATATCAAATATATTCTCTTGATTTAACTCCTTATAATCAATATTATTAATCATTACTTTACCTTCATAATCATTTATTAGATTCCCTATTATTTTAAGTAAAGTAGATTTCCCACTCCCATTTTCACCTATAATGGCATATTTTTTACCTGCTTTAAATGTAAAATTTATATTTTTTAATATATATTCATCACTATTATTGTACTTATAACTTAAATTTTCTAAAACAATATTATTGATGTTAATGATATCATTTTGTTTTTTTATATCTTTAACTTGATTTTTATTGTTACAAACTTCATTTATTCTCTCTCTAATAGGTTTAGTTGAATTAATACTATTATAACTTTCTGACATACTTGATGTTGGTTCTATGACATACATCAATAGCTGAACGGCAGCTATTAAACCTCCAATAGTTACCTTATTGTTAATAGCTAAATATCCACCAATTGTAAATATAGAAAGAGATATTATCATTGTAGTAGCTCCAAAAACTACATTTGCTAAAGCAATTGAGTTTTTTAGTTTTTGACTTATTTTTTGGAATTTTTTAACTTTATCATTATAAATAATTAAAATTTTTTTAATCATGTTATAACTTTTAATAGTTTTAAATCCATCTAAACATTCATTTGTTATTTCTGTAAAATTTGAATTTAATAACATATATTCTTCTCTATATCTTAATATTTTCTTAGAAAAAAATATTGGAATCAACCCCATTAAAACTGCTATAAATACAACTATTAATACAAATATAGGATTAATCATATACAACCCTACTAATGAAAATATTAACATAAACCCTTTAGATATAAAGTTTAAAAAACTCATATAAAAATCAGTTTCTAAAGTTTGCACATCATTTAATAGCATAGATATATACTCTGATTTTTTTCTGTTTTTGAATTCATCATATGTCATATCTAATAAGTTTTTTACTACATTATATCTTATTATAATAATATTATTTTTTATATATTTATTTTGGCACCTTTGGACGATGTAAAAAAATAGCATCTGTAATATTACGATTAGAACTCCGATTAGAATATTTATATAAAATGTTTTAGTATCACCTTGAGTTATAGAGTCAGATATTCGCATTAAGGATAATGGGAATAATACAGATATTATTGAACTTAAAATACTTAATAATACTATTCTTATTAAACTTAAATTTATATTTATATAATTCATATTTATATAGGTCCTTATTATACATTATTTTTGTTACAAGGAAGTTGATAGTACAAAGTTTAGTTGACATTTAAAATAATTATATTTTTAAAGTATTAATATTACTCTATTCATAATTTTGATTTTTAATAAATGTCAATGAAAGTTTATTCTATTATAAAACTATAATACTTTTAAACTTTGTATAACTTGTTCATTACAGATTGATTCATTCATAAAACTGAAAAGAGCTTTAGCTATTAAAATGGTATCTTTGATGTCATTTTTTTATTCATAAATTTAACTAATCCAATATGTAGTACAGTTGATATAACACATAACAATATTAAACTTAATATAGGTGAAGAATCTAAAGAAACATTTACATTAGTTGATGAATATTTTTGACTATTTTTATATATTGTATCTAAAGCCTCACTATTTGCTACAAATTTATTTGCTACAATTAAATATAGTATATTTATAACACTATAAATTATTGAATGATTTGTTTTGTTTATATATGTATCTATAGCACAGAGTAGTAAACTTATTATAATCGGGGCATAGCAAAAAGCTAATAGATAAAGAATATTCATTTTTATAAGATTTTTACTAAATAAAACAAACACTACAATATGTAACACTGCAGATATTCCTATAAATATCTTTTTTATCATATTAAAAACTCCTTTTTAAGTTTATTATTAAAATGAACCTATCATATTATATATAAAGTGAACTAATACTGAATGATGTAGCTTTTTACTTCTCATATATACAAATGTCATGCAAAAACTTCCTGGAAGTCTAAATACTAAATTGTCTAAAAAAGGCCTGTTCATATGTGTTATAAAAGCAAAAATCAAACTATTTATTATTATAACTATCCATTTTTTATCTGATATTTTTTCTATTATATAACACAGTATTCCTCTAGCCCAGAATTCTTCAGTAATTGCAACTCCTACTGTTTGAATTGATAGATTTATTATAACCGATATTGATTTTTCTTTGCTAAATAAATACGTATATAATAGTGCTAAAAACATAATAAATATTAAAACTTCTTTAGTATTTATTTTTTTTATACCTAAATCACTCAACTCAAGTATATATATTTTTTTCATAAAGTAATATGGTATTAAACACAACCCAAGGCTCATTGAAACCCAAATTATAAATATGTCTTTTATGTTATTTTGATAGTTTGAAAAAATAATAATCTGTATTATGCCTAATATTTGTACTATAAATAATGGAATTGTTGACATTAATATTAGATATAAAATTTGATTTTTTAAATTATGACTTTTCAAAGTCGTTTTTTCTACCATTAATACAGATCCCTTTCTTTAAATTTTTTAATTCCTATCATATTTAATATAATAAAGTAAACTGCGTGTAGTATAATACAAGGAACTATTAGATTAATTATACCTTGAGTATTAAAAAACTCTATCTTCGAAATCTGTAAAACATAATATGAAGGAGATATATATTTAACGTAAGGAAAATTTTGCAAGTATGCAAATACTATATACACAATACTTGTTATAATTAAAACACTATTTTGCTTTAAGAATGAACTTAGCATAAGACTTAAATTTATCATAAATACATATAATAAATATATAATTAAAAAACTACAAATTAACATAAATAATTCTTCTCTTTTAAAAAAAGTACTTGAAATTATATCTGTTCTTTTAACTGCAAATAAATAAAACATCGCTAATGAAGTAATAAAAAATAATATACATATTAATGAAAATACACTTATTAGTGATAATCCCTTGTGAATATAAATTTGCTTTCTATTATTTATTCTTTGTGTGTATAGTAATATACTTTTATTTTCAATTTCACCTGCTAATGATTTTGCTGTACTTAGGGATATTAAGAAAAAAAATATATAAACCATGTATACAAATTGAAACATATGTATCACAAATTTAAGAGCGTATTCTTTACCGTCTCCATTATATGTAATAACAGAGGAATTCGTATATATTCCTATTGAATAAAACATCGGAATTCCTATCATAGTCATCATGACCCATATATCTTTTCTTTTTATTAATTTTATAATTTCAATTTTATATATATCTTTTATTGATATCATTTTATATACCCTCCTTAAACATTTTTATTAGTGAACTTTCTTCAACAGAAATTTCCTTAATAAAAATATTATCTTTCACTAATGAAGATATAATATTATTTAATTCTAAGTTACCTTTTATTTTTATAGATTTTTCCTCTATAGTTATGCATTCTTTAAACTCTAGTCTCAACTTATTTATAATGTGAATATTAATTTTATCTATTTCAATACAATATTCTTTTTCATTTTTAAATACACCATCAAATACTTTTTCACCATTTTCAAGACATACTATTTTATCACAAATATCTTCAACTTCCCTTAAGTTATGATCTGAAAATAAAACTGAAATTCCATCTTTCTTTGCTTTATTAATAATTATGCTCTTTACTATTTCTCGGCCTAAAACATCGAGTCCAACTAAAGGCTCATCTAATATCAAGAATTTTTTTCCATTAATTAGAGCTTGTGCAAGACCTAAGCGTTGTTTCATTCCAAATGAAAAACTCTTAACATAACTTAACTTTTCATTACTTAATCCCACTATATATAACACTTCATTTATATTTTCATCAATTTTATTTTTATCACTAACTCCAGAAGCGTAACTTAATAGTTTTAGATTATCATATGTATTTATGTATTCTAAGAAACTTGCTTGAATCAATATCCCAAAATCATTAATAATGGAGCTGTTATTTGTTAAGTACTCTTGTTGAAATTTTATTTCACCTTTATCTGGATGTATATTTCCTGCTATACAGTTTAATAAAGTAGTTTTTCCTGCTCCATTTTTACCTACTAATCCTACAATTTCTCCTTCCTCTATAGACATAGAGAAGTCTTTTAATGCTGTATAACCATTATAAGATTTTGTAAGATTACTTATGACTAAATTAGGCAATTACTTCACTCCTTCTTTAAAGATTATCCATTTATACAAATAAATAAAATTTTTATTCATTACAAATAACTGTTTTTATTTGATCTATAGTAGATTTATAGAAATTTTTCATGAATTGACAATATGGGTCTCTACAATTTATTTTATTGTGACAAAAATAACTTCTACCTCTACATCCTCCTCCACAAAGATACTTATACTCACATTCAGAGCATATCTCAAAATTATCAACTGACAAATTTTTAAATTCATTTAAATTTGAATTTAATAAAGTCCTAATATCATCTTTTAATATATTTCCTAATTTTAAATCTTCTTCATGTAGCATATGACATGGATATATATCCCCATTTGCATCTATACTTATAAGAGAACGGCCTGCCTCACATCTTTCTCTACAAATTAATGATATCTCTTGAACTTGTTGAAAATCCATCATTTGAACAGTTTTATCTATGTTAATCAAGTTATTAGAAATATCAATTAAATCTTGGTTATTTAATATATAATCATCAAACTCTTTTTTACTATTATCTATACTAAAAATGCTAAATGATAATGTTACTCCTAATTCTTTCGCAAATTCTACATAATTTTCCATAAAGTCTTTATTTTTCTTATGCAGTGTGGCTATTAAATGTACTTTCACCTTATCTTTTAATGTATTTATAGTATCTATAACCTTAGGCATTATTCCCTCATCTCTTATATATCTACTTGTCTCACTGTATCCATCTATTGATACAGATAGTTCATCGATATATGGTATAACTTTTTCATATCTTTCAATAGGCATGGTTCCATTAGTTATTACAATTAAACGCTCTAACTTGACTTGTTCCTTTGCATATTTAAATATTTCCATCAAATCATTTCTCAAAAACGGCTCTCCACCTGAAACAACAACTTTAGTAACACCTGAATTTTTTAATGAATTAAATAATTCACAAAAATCTTTCAATGATAAATTATCTTTACAATTTCTATCATCTACAAAAGAATAGCACCCTACACAGTGCAAATTACAATTGTCTGTTACATGAACATACGCTGAATTAAGAAATGGATATATATTTTCTTCTAAAAATGAATGTTCTTTCAATGCATTTAGTAACCCTATTTGTTCTAAATCTAATTCTTTTTCATTTATAAATTTTTTTTTATTTATATGTTCTATAAAATCCAAACCTTTTTTATCTATTCCTATAATAGCTCCATTTTGTATATTTCCAATCATATTTATTCCTTCAATATTAAATTGTTTTACACTTGAATTTAAACTTATGTTTTTACACATTTAAAATTCCTCCATATAAAAAATAAATACTACTTAGTTTTAAAGTTTAGCTATTGTCCATAATAATATAACTGAGCTCCTTGTTTATTATTTCAGTTTTCTACCTAAAAATTTTTAACAATTAGATGCTCAGTTATATCATTTTATGAGATTCAAATTTTAGCAATTACGTTTGTTACTATCAACTGTTTTACAAAACACTAAAAAGTTTGTCCTACACTAATACATACAAAATATCCTACACTTACACAGTTTGGCTTTATAGCTTTTTTAGATTGAAATAACATAACGCTCCCTCCTTTCTAACATATTTATATATTTTAAATATTTAAATTATCATTTATAAATAATCTAAATATTTAATGCAAAATTTAAAATCTATAGATTTTACTTTTTATTGTTATTACATTTATAGTATCTTTGTTTTAACGTTTTAATTTTTTTACTACTCTTAGTACTTCTTTCTTATGTATATAACTAAATACAAATTATATCGTTTACTTAAATACGTATAATGAATAAATATTTCAAAATCAATATAAATACACTTATTATTCATACTTCAACTTCTTAAATAAACAACACTGTAAAATATAAATTTAAGATAACGTATATTTAAACTATATAAACTTATAAAGGATGCTACCTTATTTACAAGATAGCATCCTTTATTTATTCTTTCAATCTTTTTACCCCAACTGGGTATTTTAGAGATCCAACTGGGTATTATTTTTAATTAATGGTATATATATAGTAATCGTAAATATACTTTCTGTTGAATCTATTTCCATATTTCCATTATATTTTTCTACTGATTCTTTAATACTACTAATACCTATTCCATGTAAAAATTTATCTTCTTTATCTGTTTTAATAGTATTTTCATAAATAATAATATTATTTATTTTTGTGTTCTCGCATTTAATTACAAAAAACTTGTTCACAATACTTCCTTTAAGATTAATCTTCTTATCTATATCTTTATCCTTAATTTTGATACATGATTCTATTGCATTATCTAATATATTCGAAAATATAGAACAGATGTCTGACATATCTATAAAGTTACATTTTGAAAAGTTTATATCTGATATAAACTCTATATTATTTTTTTTGCAAATTATGGTTTTTTCATTTAATATAACGTCTAAAATTAAATTATTCGTATTAAATACTGAGATACAATCTTTTAATTGATCATTTATTTCTTCAATATATTTAGAAGCTAATTCATTTGTTTCATAAATTTTTTGAATACATATCA
The DNA here is from genome assembly GCF_023653455.1 of Paraclostridium ghonii. GTDB lineage: Bacteria > Bacillota > Clostridia > Peptostreptococcales > Peptostreptococcaceae > Paraclostridium > Paraclostridium ghonii. Next base: position 4,248 of record NZ_JAKEDR010000019.1, on the reverse strand, counting down.
TATGATTTTTCATATCATGATGTAATTTTCGAGTCTTTAAGAAATTTTCTTGAATAATAAAATAATATCTATATTGCATATCCAGCTTGTCTTTTATAACTTTATTTTCTAAACTTAATTTGTAATTTTTTATAATCCTAATAAAAATAAATATTAATGATATAGCTGAAATACACAATATAGTTAATGTATTTATAATTATTAATGCATCTATATTATTACTATATAAAGATTTACGTCCAAATATAAAAAATATAACTACAATGCTAGTTATATTTACTAATATTGGAATGCATATAAATATATAATCATATTTTTTCATATATAACATCCCATTTTTCAACTTAATTATAGGTATTATTGATATTAATATTTTGAACAAAATCACTGCATTGAATTTTAATATATTGTTTTCTAGAAAGTTCTTTATGTTTGATAAAGAACTTTCTAGAATCGTTATACTATACTCTAATATCTCAAGTTCTACTAATAACATAGTATAAATTAATGCTACACACAAAAACTTTTTAATTTCTACATCATAATTATATGTATATAAAAAATATATAACTATAATAATCATACTAACTTTAATTATAATATTAATATTTATTAAGTTTAAGGACAGTATAATACTTATAGAAATTAGAAGATTTATATTTTTAATAGTATTTTTTTTTTAAACTCATCTAAATTATATAATATAAATTTTAATATTTTACATTCTATTACAACTAATATTATTATTATCCAAAATAAATTTGATTCTAACATAATGTAGCTCCTAATACATATGTTAACTTTTTCTTTAAATTACTAATTCTATGTTTACTTATAGGTATTTTTTCATCGTTTATAATAATGGTATTTTTTGATATACTATCAATATATTTAATATTTATTAAATAACTTTTATGGCATCTAAAAAAATTATAAATGCCAAGCTCTTTTTCTAATTTTTCTATACTATTTTTAGCACAATAAAAATTATTAAGTGTATATATTGTTATATTCTTTTTATGAACTTCTATGTATGTAATTGAATCAATTAAAATCTTATCTATATATCCTCTTCTTTCAACTACGATAAAATTATTTCTTTCTCTTGTAATATCTTGTATACAATTTAATATATGATTTTTTAATTCTTCAAGTTTTATTGGCTTTAATAAGTATCTATACGCTCTCACTGTATACCCATCTTGAATGTAATCTATTAGTGAAGTTATAAATATTATTTTAGAAGAATAATTTCTTTCTCTAATTTTTTTGGCAACATCCATTCCTGTTAAACTGTCCATTTGAATGTCTAAAAAAAATATATCAATTCCTTCTAATTCATTTTCTAATAATGTTTTTCCTGAACAAAATTCTAATATCTCTATTTGATTTGTAATTTCATAAAAAATATTAGTTATCATATTTTTTAAATTTTCCATTTGTAACTTATCATCCTCACATATAACTATTCTATACATAAATCAACCCCCATTAAATAATTTTTTAATAAAAGATTACAATTATAGAACAAAAACTTAAACTAAGCTTTATATTTTGTAATGATTTGAACTTGCTATTTATTGTAAAATTTTATCACATTTTAGATTTAAATGGAAATATTTTGTGAAGTTTTTTATTTGTGTTTATTTAAATTTGAATTTGAATTTGAAATTTAAAAATTAAGTTTAAATCCTTATTATACTTATAGAATATAAGACTACTATTTTAACATCCTATTAATTTTAAAATTTGTCCAAAATATAGGTATCAGTTCAATAAATACATTTGAAAGTAAAGCGAATAATATGGATAAAAACACATCATTTTCATGAATATCAAGGGGAGAAATTATGGATAAAGCAATATTTATAAAAGATCTAAAGATGAGCTTTGAAGGGAAAGAAGTCTTAAAAGGAATAGATCTTGAAGTAGACAAAGGAAGTATAATAGGGTATATAGGTCCAAATGGAGCAGGTAAAAGTACAACTGTAAAAATAATTTTAGGGCTAGTTGAGGGTTATAGAGGAGTAGTTAAAATTTTCGGAGAAGATATATCTCAAACAAATGATAATTATAAAAGAAGGATAGGTTATGTGCCTGAAGTAGCAGAAACCTACGAATGTTTAACTGCTAGAGAATATTTAACATTTATAGGACAACTTTATGGACTAGAGTACGATATAGCTGATAAAAAAGCTTATGAACTAATGGATATCTTAGGAATAAAAGATGCTTACAACTCAAGAATATCATCTTTTTCAAAAGGAATGAAACAAAAGGTAGTTATAATATCTAGTTTAATACATAATCCAGATATACTGTTTTTAGATGAACCATTAAGTGGGTTAGATGCAAATAGTGTAATGATAATAAAAGAAATTATGATAAGTTTAAAAAGTGAAGGTAAGACGATTTTTTACTCATCACATATAATGGAAGTCGTAGAAAAAATAAGTGATAGAATAGTGCTATTAAATAACGGAAATATAGTTGCAGATGGCAACTTTGAAGATTTAAAAGAACGTGTACACGAAGAATCTTTGGAACAAATATTTAATCAACTTACAGGATTTAGTGAACATAAAAAACTTGCAGAAAAATTTATATCTGTAATAAAAGAGGTGTAGATTATGAGTAATTTTATTTCACTAAAGATACTTGATAAATTTAGGTTTTTATATGAAAAACTAGGTGTTGACTATGACGATATGAGATTAATATTAAGTACAAAGTTGACTATAGATTCGAGAAGATCATCTAACTTACTAAACAATAGTAATTTTCAAGAATCTTCAGATAAGTATAAAACAATGCAATTAATATATGCAATAATTGGATTTCTTATAATGATTATTATAATAAATAGTAAAAATATTTTTATTACAATGTCTATTTACTTTTCAATATTTATGTTCCTTATGATTACAACATTTATATCAGATTTTTCATCTGTAATATTAGATGTAAAGGATAAGGGAATATTAGCTACTAAAGGTATAGATCTAAAAACATTAAATGCATCTAAAATAACTCATATTATGATATATATGATAAGTATAAGTATAGCATTGAGTGGGTTTTCACTAATTGTATCTTTAAAGTATGGGGTAATATTTTCTTTGTTATTTTTAATAGAAGTATTTCTTATAGATATTTTTATGGTAATCATGTCTGGTTTAACTTATCTACTTATATTAAAACTATTTGATGGAGAAAAGCTTAAAGATGTAATTAGTATTATACAAATTGGAGTTGCAATGTTATTTAGTGCTGGGTATATAATTGTAACTAATATATCTGAAAATATAAACCTATTTAATAATATTGATTTAGGTGTGATAATTTATGTTTTACCACCTTTTTGGTTTGCAGCTCCACTTGAAATGGTAGCAACAGGAAATACAAATATGAAATTACTTATACTTTCTTTTTTAGCTTTAATTATACCTATAATATCTACTTTAATATATTCAAAGCTTACACCAGTGTTTGAAAAAAAACTTCAAAAACTTAATAACGAAGGCTCTAGTAAAAACGTAAAAAAGTATAATTTAACAATGCAATTGAGTAAGTTTATATGTAAAGATAAAGAAGAAAGAATATTTTATAATTTTGTTTCTAATATAATAAGAAATGATAGAGATTTTAAATTTAGAATATATCCAACTATTGGATCTAATGTTGTGTTTTCTATTTATATAATTTTCGATAGAGATGCAAGCCATGTAAGTTCATATATGTATCTATTTTTATATTTTTGTGCAATTTCAATTCCTACAATAATAATAGCATTAAAATATTCTAAAAATTACAAGGCATCATATATATACACAACAATACATATAAAAAATAAAATGGCCGTACATAAAGCAGCTATTAAAGCTTGCTTAGTTAATATAATAATACCTGTTTATTTAATTCAATGTATAATTTTTATATATTTTTATAAAGTAAGTATAGTACAACATATAGTAGTTATATTTTTAGTTAATATATTTATAACTATAAATACCTTTAAGTTGCTTAATAAAAATATACCATTTTCTTGTCAAATTAATACGCTTAAAAAAAATGATTCAATAGTAGAAAATTATTTAATGATCATTTTAACATTTATTATAGGAGGTATTCACTTTCTTGTTTCTCTTATTAGTCCATTAGCCGTCAATATTTATATACTAGTTATTTTAATATTAGATATAGTTTTATATAAATCAGCTTTTAAAATAAAATAGTATTCTATAAAAA